>NZ_BAABJZ010000019.1:0-20574 GCF_039543565.1 Ferrimonas pelagia
AGGGAACCAAGATCAGCGTACCCATGAAGCAAAAGCGCTGCATGATGAATACCGGATTTTTAGAAGGCGTCCTGCAGACTGGATTTGTATCAATGGCGAATTAATACACACTCATGCGGACGCCCTGATAAAAGACCGTGAGACAATACTTGCTCTTGTGGGCTTTCGATGGCTTGGTTTAGTGATAACAGACAGCGATTAAGATTTCTTAAACGTCGTGTGGCCAACGCAACGAACAGTGATTGCCGATCAGGAAACATTCGGTACACATTACGCATTGATGTTTTAGCGGGTTTGCAAAGATCCGTGAAATTGAAAGTCAAGGCACCTTGTTTTTGTATCAGCACCTCGGCCGCATTCAAGATACGCTCTGATATTTGTTCACTGTCTTTCCACATTATCCATTGCCTTCATAATCCTAACCCTGATCCGTGATTATGTTTACTGACTCTCAACAAGAACACAAGCTGTTTCAGTAATCTTGAACCAACTTGTATAAACCCCATTCAAATTATTTTCCTTGGTTTTGTCATTCGTGATCTGGGTCTTTGTATTGCATGGCAGGCATTGAGCGCCTTTCACCTTTCTTCTCCGCAAATGCGCTGTTTCGCATAAGAATGGGGCTCCCCCCTTACCTGCGCCCAACGATGGATAGTCATCACATTCTCGATGACCTTTAAGTCGATACGATGTATCCCAGTTCAACCACAGTCACCAACTAAATAACTGATCCTAATTGTGCTCCACTTTCTGCAATCCATGACCACCACCCGGGAATGGTGAGGCGTTGTTCATGAAGAACTTCACCCGCCTGATTAGTTGCCACATGTGCTTGCATCGATGATTACGCGTGATGGTTTCATGCAACGCATGCCAGAGCTGCTCGATCTTGTTAACCCAAGGCGAGTACACCGGCTGGAACAGCAGTACGAACTTGGGGTTCTTTGCCAACCATCGCTGTGTTTTTTTGCTCTTGTGGATGATGTAATTATCAACGATCAGCGTGATGCTTTTTGCTCGTCGATACTGCCGTTTTAGCAGCTTCAGCATCGACAAAAACAAGTCTGAATCCTTACTGGCACCTGCCACATAGGACACGCGTCCGGTGCCAGCATGCAGAGACCCTGCCAGGTAGTGCTTTTCATTCTTTCCAGGAGTCGCAACGCGCTTTTGCTTGCCGCGTTCCACCCAGTCAGCACCTAGCTTGGGATTGAGATGGATATCGACCTCATCCTCATAAAAGACTGGATGGTCGACGCTGCATTTCTCCAACGCCTCACGGATACGTGCCAGTTTTTCGGCCTTGTGAGGATCACGAATATGCAGAGTGGGCGCGGCCCTGCGCCAGACGATCCCTAGTTTAGGGAGCCAACGACGCAGTGTTGAAGAGTGCACTTTGAGGTCGAAGAAGCGGTTAACTTCGATAGCCATAAGCTCTGTGCTCCAGCGTGACCGCTGATAACCAATATCTTGAGGTGAAAACTGCAACAACGTCTTGAGCAATGCGGCTATCTCTACGAAAGGCAGGCGGGATGTCCGCCCCCTCGTGGACGACTCCAAGCCCTCCAGTCCAGACTCGGTATACCAAGTGACCCAGCGATTAATTGAAGATCGCGCTGCAGCCAAAAGCCTTGAGACCGAGGTGACTGTATGACCTTCGGCCAACAGTCTTATGGCGGTCAAACGTCTTACTTCATCCTTGTCCTTGGTTTTATGCAGCTTTTTGGTTATCCGGTGTCGCTCAGAACGGTCTCGCAGTGTTAGCATCATGGGGCTCGGCTTCCTTGTCGAACTTTTCTTTTTGGCGATTGATCAGATCGCACAATGGAAGCCGAGTTCCCTCCAAATCTGAGAACTCAGTGATCTACATTTCGGAACAGTTATTTAGCGTCTCACAAAGCTAAAATGGCGCAGTCTCCACCGGTGATCTCTTGTTATTAGTTAGACTAGAGGTATATATGAAAAAGAGCATTGTAGGGATATCTGTCGCACTGATGTGTGCCGCCGGTCTCACGCAAACCGTAAATGCAGCGGGCTTTCCAATGGCGCCTTCTGCCGGAAAATTGGGGTATGTCGTCGTTAACCCATATGGCAATGCACCGCTGAGTGCCATTGTTGACTTAGGAAGTAAAAGGATTTCTGACGTCAAGGTTAAGGTATTAGGCAAAGGCAAAAATGGCGTGCCTGTAGAATACCCTGTTGGATCCCAAATGCTGAACCGACACGATGGTATCCCAGTATTTGGCTTGTACGCTGACCACAATAACAGCGTCGAAGTCGAATACATACTGGATGGTAAGAAAGAAAAAGAAACCTACAGCATCCTAACCGGCCCACTTAAAAACGATTACGTCGACAACCGTAACGTGACCCAGTTGCAAGAAGTGAAGGTAACCAAGGTCGCAAAGGGATTTGAGGACCGGCTTTACTTCGTCAATAGCATGACCACGGTTCCCCAAGGCTCCGATGTCAACTGGCTGCAACCCAAATCCGGTGGTTCCGGCTGGCAAGCACAGCACTCCGCAGGTTCCGTTGCTTTTGATATGGCCCCCTTCAATTACATCGTTGACACTCAGGGCGAATATCGTTGGTGGCTAAACCAGGATGCTACCTATGATTCACGCAGCGTTGACTTCTCGAAGCGCGGTATTTTAATGGGTGTGAACCCCACTTTTGATGGCAAGTTGACCTTCGTACAAGGTCAAACCTTCGGCATGTTCGATCTGATGGGCCGTGTTGACCAAATGGATCTGCCCCGAGGCTATTTGGATACCACTCACGCCATGTGGCCAATGGAAAATGGTAACTACTTGGTACGCGCTGCCAAACGAGCCTACGTGAATCCCGAAGGCCATCTTGTCCACACCGTACGCGACCATATTCTTGAGGTGACCGCCTCCGGCGACTTGGTCGATGTGTGGAACCTTAACAACATCCTTGACCCTTACCGCGATGCCAAGCTGAAGGCGCTGGACATTGGTGCTGTCTGCATTAACGTAGACTTGGAGTCCGATGGTCAAACCATTGATGAGTTCGAGATCGACGCCCCTTATGGTGATACCCCAGGGGTTGGCGCCGGTCGTAACTGGGCTCATGTTAACTCCATCTCCCATGATCCCAGCGATGACAGCATCATTCTTTCGCTGCGACACCAAGGTAACGTCAAGATCGGCCGTGACAAAGAGGTTAAGTGGATCATCGCACCACGAGAAGGCTGGAAAGGTGACTTGGCGAAGAAAGTCCTGACACCGGTTGATAGTAAAGGCCGTAAGATCTCATGTACTGAACAGGGGAAATGTGAAGGCGACTTCGATTTTACCTACACTCAGCACACCACTTGGCTCAGCTCAAAAGGCACCATCACTTCACTGGATAACGGTGATGGCCGTTGGCACACACAGCCTGCTTTGCCCACGCAGAAATACACCCGCTTTGTGGAATACAAAGTTGATGACAAGAAGATGACCGTTGAGCAACTGTGGGAGTACGGTAAGGAGCGTGGCTATGACTGGTACAGCCCTGTAACCTCAAATGCTGAATACCGGGGAGATCGCGATACTATGTTTGGCTTCGGTGGCTCAACGTTCCTGCGTGAACCGGGTCAACGTACCATCGGTCGGATCAACGAGATCGACTATAAAACGAAGAATGTTATGGTTGAGATCGATGTTTATACCGACAAGCCCAATATTACACACTACCGTTCAACCATCATCGATCCTAAACAGATGTTTGGCTTTTAATCGAGTGTTGTAATTTGACTGGCGGCAGGCTTTAGGTGGCCTGCCGCTAATTCTTTGATCTTAGCTATATCTTGTTCTGCGTTATTGAGTAGCTAACCATTATTGCAACTCCTCTTATTTTTATGTTCGCCAGCACCATTGCGATGTTTTTAATTGTCATGAAAATAGGCAAGAAAAAGACTTAATCGCGTTAGCCATTTCCACTTGAGTTTATGTCTGCAATTGAAGTTTGAATTCAAAAGTGCTTGCAACCCCTGTTACATAATGACGGTGATCAATCGAGCTTTTGTGGATTGATTTACTTACATGGAATGTCGTTAATATTGCTTCGGCGGTTGGTTAGAAAGGCCAACGCACTCAATATTTATATTTATTATTAGTTAAAAAGCTGAGATGTCGCCATGAAAAAGACACTGACTGCACTGTTTACTTTGGCTGTTGCCTTTTCTGCCCAAGCCTCAACCTTCAAAGAAGGTGAGCACTATCAGGTATTGAAACCTGAGTTGCAATTCAACGCGCCAAAGGAAGTAAGCAAAATCTATTCTGTGAACTGCCCATTTTGCTACAAATACGAAACCGCCGTTGTTCCAAATATGGTAAAAAACTTGCCTGAAGGCGCAGGCTACGATGGTTACCATATCACCACCAAAACCCCACTGGGTTTGGAGAAGTCTCAAGTTCTCGCTGTGGCTCAAGTGATGGGGAATAAGAAAGGCTACAAAGCCGCCAAAATGGATTACTACAAGCACTTTCATGACGACAAAATGCGCTTTGCTGACAGTGCAGAAGCGATCGCGTTTGGTCTGAAATCTGCAGGTATCAGCAAAGCGGACTTCGATGCGAAAGTGAACACCCCTGAAGTCAAGCAATTGCTGACCAAATGGGACCAAGGCGTTGAAATCGCGAAGATCCAAGGGATCCCTGCTCTGGTAGTAAATGGCAAGTACCTGATCACCACCGCAAAAATCCGCTCCATGACCATGCTCGATGAGATGGTTGCCGAGCTAATGGCCGCAGAATAAGGAATTCGCAGATGGAAATTATCAACTCCCTGTGGCGCAGGTTCAAGGCAGATCCGGTTCCAACCCTATATCGCTGGGCAGATCTGCGTCCGGTATGGCTAATAATGGCCGGTGCGTCCGGCTTTATGATGCTCTGCTCCACCATCTATTTCCAAGGTTGGTTGGCGATGGATCCCTGCGAAAAGTGCGTCTACATCCGTTTGAGCCAGATCTGTATCATTATCGCCGGTCTGTTCTTGGCAATTTCACCTAAGAATCTGATTGTGAAGCTGTTGGGTCTGGCCCTAGCCTGGTGGGCGATCTTCTACGGCCTTAACCATTCACTTGATTACATCGCCAGCCACCACACCATGGACGCGCTGGATTCCGGCATGGACTTCTTCGCTGCCGGTGGCGGTGCCAACGCCTGTGCCACTGAGCCTGCCTATCCATTTGGCCTGCCTCTACACGAGTGGTGGCCCGGCATGTTCGCCATCACCGGTGTGTGTGGTGAAGACGACTGGAGCTTCCTCGGCGGCACCATGGGTCACTGGCTGGTCTTTACCTACAGTATCAAGATCGCTGTACTGGGTATTGTTACCGCAGGTTTTGCCACTGGAGCAGTGAAACTGCGCTCTGCTGCTAGCGTTTAAAGTGTTTGTACAGGTCAAGCCAAAGAATGCACCTGCTGGGCTGTAATCCCAATTAGTTAGGGATCGTTTGACCGCTCCTTTAGTGGTATCAGAATTCGAGTTCTCACCTAGGAACTCGGATTTTTCTTGCTCCTCAGTCAGCTCTGACACACTTCATAGCTTTGCCATCGGCACTTTTTCGGTCTGGTTGGAGTTGCTGGAATCGCAATTGCTCGAGCATTACCGTCCACCAGCCCATAGACGCCCATATCCTCCATGAGGACGTATTGGGTATGGGCCAACCGGCAAAGTACTTGCAAGAGTTTGTCAGCAACAATACCGAGCGAAACAACTTGTTCAACCAGTTGAATGTGCGTATGGGCTATTTCAAAACGCTTGGCCCGGTGAACATGATCGCCTTTTGGGGCGCCGCTAATGTACTCAATACCACGCCGGGATGTGACAGATACATTCTGTTAAGTCAATGGCTTAAGTGGGGATTTTGAAGGCCATATGATGCCGGTGATCGGATTGAAATTCGAAACCACTTGGTAGTGCTTTGGGCGCATAGGCTCGCAAGCTCGAAGCTCTAATTCCTCTGCTTTGCGCGACAGCAAAGCGAACAAAGTTGAGGGGGCTATATATGTGCTATCTGGGGGACGCAGGTGTGGGTCCAGTTGCTCACAGCGGAACATATCCTTGCGAGCAGAACTGGGTTGGCATTAAAAAAGCCCCTAACTCTATGAGTTAAGGGCTTTTCTCGGGTTTGTTAGGTCAAACCCACATACGTATGTTTGGTGGAGTCGGCGGGATTTGAACCCGCGTCCGAAACATCTACGCCGTCGGCACTACATGCTTAGTCACTGATTTATTTAACCTTTCAAGACCCCCAGAGACAGGGTTCTATCGGGTGAGTCCGATTAGTTTTAACGCTTTCCCTACGGACAAAGGGTCCACGCGATCTTACAGGGTTTGACTACCTATGATCTTCAGCCAGTAAGCGGGGCTTCGGAGGTAGGCACTACACAGCTTATTAGGCTGCTAGTGCGTAGTTTTCGTCGTTTGCGACTATTTTTTTGCGGCTTTTTACGTGGCCAACCGCCCCACGGCATGCTCCTAGGGTTTCAAATATCCCGTCGAATCCTAAATCGACCCCAGTTACAGAATTAAGGCTACCACTGTCCGAGCTGAAAGGCAAAGAGGCCTGTACAGATAAACAGCGGTTAGCGCATGGAACCTTTCATAACGCGAGCTTTCTCACGTTGCCAGTCGCGTTCTTTGCTGTCCTGACGTTTATCGTGCTGCTGTTTACCCATCGCCAGAGCGACTTCCAGCTTGGCAAACGACTTGCTCCAGTACAGGGCAACCGGCACCAACGTCAGGCCTTTTTGCTCTACTTGGCCGATCAGGCGATCGAGCTCGCGCCGCTTGAGCAGCAATTTTCGTGGGCGCATCGGCTCACACACCACGTGGGTGGACGCGGTATTGAGTGGCGTGATGTTACAGGCCACCAGATAGGCCTCACCGCGTTGGATGATGACATAGGTATCGGACAGGTTTACTTTGCCTGCCCGCATGGACTTCACTTCCCAGCCTTGCAGGGATAGACCCGCCTCGATCTTCTCCAGAAACTTGTATTCGTGCTTCGCTTTTTTGTTCAGCGCGATCGTGGAGGACGTGGACTGGGATTTCTTTGCGTTTTTCTTAGCCATAGGCCGAGCATTATACCTGTCCTGATCCATTTTGGTATCGCTACAGCTGTGGCAAAATGCGGCTTCGTGATCATGGGAGGGCGCCAATGCCTGAGATTAACCGCAGCGCACTGGTTCGATTCAGTGCGGCGCAGATGTATGCCTTAGTGAATGATGTGGCGGCGTACCCGCAGTTTCTGCCCGGGTGCGTTGGCAGTGAGGTGGTGTCGGTCAGTGATGGCGCTATGCTGGCGTCGGTTTCGGTCAAGAAAGCCGGTATAGCTCAGAGCTTTACCACGGAAAACCGATTGGAGCCGGATCAAGCGATCCATATGGCTCTGAAGGAGGGACCGTTTCGGCAATTAACGGGCAGCTGGCGCTTTACCTCGTTACGTGAGGATGCCTGTAAGGTGGAACTGAGTTTGCAGTTTGAGTTTGCCAACGTGCTGGTGGAGAAGGCCTTTGGTAAGGTCTTTAATGATCTGGCACAGAGTATGGTGCAGTCGTTTTCCCAGCGAGCCAAGGAGGTTTATCATGGCTGAGCAGCCCAATATGACGGTTGAGGTGGTGTATGCCTTGCCCGAACGCGCCTTTTTGCGCACGGTGACGGTGCCGGTGGGGGCCAGTGTGGAGCAGGCGATCCGCGCTTCTGGGGTGCTGGTGCTGCACCCGGAGATCGATCTGACGCAGCAAAAGGTTGGGATCTTCAGTCGCACGGTGAAACTGTCGCAGCCATTGCAAGCCGGTGAGCGGGTTGAGATCTATCGGCCCTTACTGGCGGATCCGCGTGAGGTGCGTAAGCGCCGGGCGGAGAAGGCTAAGGCGGAGGGGAGAGCGGATCAAACCACTGGGGGTAAGCCCAACCCGCTACGCGCGAAATAACAAAAACGCAGCCATCAGGCTGCGTTTTTTGATCGGGAGCCTCGTTTAGGGGCGGCCAGTGTCCAGCGGGGTATCGAACGCCTCGCTGAGCTCATAGTCGCCTTCGACGGTGTTAACGACATCGTCGACAAAGTTGACGAGTAACTCTTTGCGGGTCAGTTCATTGGTGCGACCGTTTTTGAACTGATAGACGTAGTACCAAGTGTCGTCGCCAAAGCTGTCACGTAACACAGGGCGACCCAGTACGAATTCGACCTGTTCTCGGGTCATCCCAACGCGTAATTTTTCGATCTGCACTTGTTCGACGAAGTTACCCTGTGGGATGTCGATCTTGTACACCATCCAGTCAACCACTGAACACCCTGAGACGGCGGTCGTCAGGGCCGCAGCCAATATCAGTTTGCGGAACTGCTTCATGTTGTTCTCTGCGTTTCCTTGTTATTAAGCGCGCATCATACCTTAAGCCTTGGATGCAAAAAAAGGCCAGCGGTTCCCTCGCTGGCCGTTTTATTGTTGCGCTGGCTTAGAGGGCGGCGCGGAAGATCTGGCAGATCTCGTCAAAACTGGCTTGTTTTGGGTTGGTCAAGCCGCAGGCGTCGTTGAGGGCATTGGTGGCCAGCGTGTCGATGTCTTGCTCCTTGACCCCAAGCTCGGTGAGGTTGGCGGGGATCCCAATATCTTTAGATAAGTGGGTGATCGCGTCGATGGCGGCCACCGCCCCTTGCTGATCGCTCAGCGCTTGCGTCTCGACGCCCATCAGTTGCGCCACTTGCTTGAGCCGGCTCGCGGCTACCTGCGCGTTGTAACGCTGTACGTGAGGTAACAGTAGGGCGTTGCAGACGCCATGGGGCAGATCGTAGAAGCCGCCAAGTTGGTGGGCCATGGCATGGACATAGCCGAGGCTGGCGTTATTAAATGCCATCCCTGCTAAAAACTGGGCGTAAGCCATCTGCTCCCGTGCTGCCAAGTCTTGGCCATTGTGAACGGCATTGCGTAGGTTGTCGCTGATCAGGCTGATCGCCTTTTCGGCACAGGCGTCGGTGATCGGTGTGGCGGCGGTGGAGACATAGGCTTCGACGGCATGGGTTAGGGCATCCATGCCGGTGGCGGCGGTCAAGCCCTTGGGTTTGAGCAGCATCAATTCGGGATCGTTGACCGACAGTAGGGGCGTGGTGTTCTTATCGACGATGGCCATCTTAATGTGGCGCGTTTCATCGGTAATGATGCAGAAGCGGGTCATTTCAGAGGCGGTGCCAGCGGTGGTGTTGATGGCAACCAAGGGGAGTTGTGGCTTGGTGGACTGGTCGATCCCTTCATAGTCACGAATGTCGCCGCCATTGCTGGCAACTAGGGCGATCCCTTTGGCGCAATCGTGCGGCGAACCGCCGCCGAGGGAGATCACGAAGTCGCAACCCTGCTGTTTGAGCAGGCTGAGGCCGGCGTTGACGTTGGCCGTGGTTGGATTGGGTTGGACGCCGTCGAAGATGGTGGCGTCGATGTTGTGCTGCTTGAGTTTATCGCGGATCTGGCCAGCGACGCCGAGCTCGACCAGAGGTTTGTCGGTCACGATCAGTGCATGGTGAAAGCCGAGCGCGACGATGTCGGCAATGGCTTCGTCGACCGCGCCGGCGCCGAGGTTGTTCACTGCGGGAATGAAGAATTTGGATGCAGCCAAGGTGATCTCCTTTCAGGGCTAGATTCTGTTATTCAGCTTTAAACTAGCACTCGGGATCGAATTTGATTTTGATGAAGATCGTTTTTGGAGGGCTTTTTAGTCACGAGTGATTCAATTGAGGCTCGAATGACACTGCGCGCCACGATCTTAGCTAGGGCGTGCAGTGTCCAGCCCACTATTGCACTAGTAACTCGCAGGCGTTGGCTCGGGTATTGTCGGTGATGGTATCGCCGCCCAATAGACGAGCCAGTTCGTTGATCCGCTGTTCGCCGTGCAGCGGCACCATTTGGGTTTCGGTGCTGGCGCTTTTGCTCTGCTTGGACACGTACATGTGGTTATGGCCATTGCCGGCGACCTGAGGGAGGTGCGTGACGCAGAAGACCTGGGTGGACTGGCCCAATTGGCGCAGCATCTTGCCGACGACGGCGGCGGTGGGCCCGGAGATCCCTACGTCGACTTCATCGAAGATAAGGGTCGGTGTGGCGACTTTGCGGGCGGTGATCACCTGGATCGCCAAGCCGATGCGAGAGAGCTCACCGCCGGACGCGGTTTTGGCGATGGGTTGCATCGGTTGGCCCGGGTTGGTGCACACCAAAAACTGGACCTTATCGGCGCCTTCCGGGCTGAGGCTGTCTGGGGTGTGGAGGATCTCAATATTGAACTTGGCGTGCGGCATGGCCAGCTCTTTCATGTTGGCGGTGACCAACTTGTCCAGCTCTTTGGCATAGCGGGCCCGGCTTATATGCAGGCGTTCGCCATCGGCTGATACCGTGGTGCGCGCTTGCTCGCGTTGCTGTTCCAGTTGTTCCAACTGGTCGTCGCTGCCGGCGATCTCGGCCAGTTCGTCGGCTAAGGCTTGATGGTGTGCAGCCAGCTCGTTGGCATTGATCTGGTGTTTGCGGGCCAGGGTCATGGCGCGCGAGAGGCGCTGCTCGAGCTCACCGAAGCGCTGCGGATCCATCTCTAGGCTGCTGCGGTAGCTTTCCAGCTCGTTGCTGCTTTCTTGGACTTGTATCAAGCCCTCATGCAGCATGCTGAGTACATCGCCCAGAGCCGGATCGTCTTGTTGCAGTGCCTCGACTTCACCGATCACCTGTGACAGCAAGTTTTGGACTGAAGCTTCCTCCCCTTCGCTGAGCAGGTAGAGTGCGCGTTGGCTCTGCTCAAGCAGGGTGCCGCAATTGGCTAAACGCTTGTGTTCGGTTTCTATCTGTTCAAATTCGCCGGGCTGTAGGGCGAATTCATCCAGCTCTTGGACTTGGTATTCCAGCAATTGGGCGCGGGCCCGGCTTTGTTCTTGGCTGGCCTTCAGTTCGCGGATGGCATTGTCCAGCAGCTTCCATTGCTGATAGCTGTGGCGGCAGGCCTGCAGCAAACGTTCATGCCCAGCGTATTGGTCTAGCAGTGAGAGCTGGATCTCGCTGTGCAGCATGCTGTGGTGGGCATGCTGGCCGTGGATGCTCACCAGCAGCTCACCGAGGCCTTTCAGTTGGGCTAGGGGAACGGGGTGGCCGTTGATCCAGGCGCGTGACCGGCCTTCGCTGGAGATGGCGCGTCGCAGGATGCACTCTTCGTCATCTTCTAAGGCGTGGTCCTTGAGCCATTGACGGGCCACGGGGATCTTATCCAGATCAAAGCGGGCGGACAGTTCGGTACGATCGGCCCCCGGCCTGACCATGCTGGCCTCTCCCCGACCTCCGAGACAGAGGCCCAGAGCGTCGATGGCAATGGATTTACCGGCGCCGGTTTCACCGGTAATGCTGGTCATTCCCGGGTGAAGATCCAATTCGAGGAACTTCACGATGGCGAAGTTATTGACCGTCAATTGTGCGAGCATGGTGCATCCCTGTACGGATAAACATGAGTACTGTATGTGAGTACAGTATATGTGGAAAAAGTGGACAGTAAAGGCCGAACGGCAAAAATGTGAGTTGGTGATGTGTTTGGTTGGGACGGGGCAGTGGCAGTAGAGCGGACAGATCGTGCCGCTTTGCGCGGCGAGCCGGAGTCGATGGCCGAGGGTATTGACTCCGGCTCGAGGAGAGCGCTGTTGAAATAATGTGGGAACGTCCGGCCCGATCGGCGTCGGGCCCTTTGGCGCGGTGACGGGCTCTGTGCCTGCCGAGCGGGAGCAGATCTTAGAACAGTTTGCTGCCCCAGCCCAATTTGCTGCGCAGTACTTCGAAGTAGCTGCGGCCTTTGGGGTGAACCAATCGCAGGGCGTGATCGGCCTTGCGGATGATGATCTCATCGCCCGGCAAAGCGGCTAAGGTGACGTGACCGTCGCAGCTGACTTCCAGTGCCCGCTCTCCCATGTCTGGTGAGGCGATCAGCTTTACCTCACTGTTACCGTCGACCACGATCGGTCGGCCCGACAGGGAGTGGGGAAACATGGGTACTAGGATATTGGCGTTCAAATTGGGGGTGAGGATCGCCCCGCCCGCCGACAGTGCATAAGCGGTGGAGCCGGTCGGGGTGGAGACGATCATGCCATCGGCCCGTTGGCTGTACATGAATTGACCGTCGATGTAGACCTCAAATTCAATCATGTTCGCCACCCGACCGGGGTGGAGGACCGCTTCATTGACGGCGCTGTTGGACGCCTTGAGCGCGCCATGGCGATAGACTTCGGCTTGCAGCAGGAAGCGGTGCTCGGTGTCGTATTCTCCTGCCAGTACCTTAGCGAGGGCTGGCTCGAAGTTTTCCGGTGGCAGATCGGTCAAAAAGCCGAGGTTGCCACGGTTGACGCCGATCACGGCGACGTCATAGCGGGACAGGACTCGAGCGGCACCGAGCATGTTGCCGTCACCGCCGACCACGATCACCAGATCACAGCGCTCACCCAGGGCATTGAGTGAGAGCGTTTCCGCGGTGTTGTCTTTGAGCTGACGGGCAACCCGTTGCTCGATCAAAACCTCAAACCCTTGATCATGCAACCACTGGTGCAGCGTGGAGATGGTTTGGTTGGCGCCGGCGTGATTGGGTTTGCCGATCAGGCCAATGGTATGGAAGTGCTTAGACATGGAAGATCCGCAAGTTAATGGCCTTGAAGTGGCAAATTTCGTCCCCATAATAGGCTCAGTGTTTTTGTGAATAAAGTGGTTTGGCGGAGTTGTGATGAGCGACGAGCAGCAAAAAGTAGTGGATCAAGAAGAAATTACGGCTCAGCAGGAAGAGCAGGCTGAGGTAGAGAGCGCGGCTGAGCCGGTTGAGGTGGACCCTCAAGCCGAGCGCATCGCCGAGTTGGAAGCGGAATTGGCTGCTGCGAAAGCGGAGATCGCTGGGCAGAAAGACAGCGTGATCCGCGCGGCTGCGGAAGTGGATAACATCCGCCGTCGTAGCGCGCTCGATGTGGAGAAGGCGCGTAAGTTTGCGCTGGAGAAGTTTGCCAACGAATTGCTGCCTATCTTGGACAACCTAGAGCGTGCTCTGGATGTGCCAAACAAAGAAGACGAGGCCGTTAAGGCGGTGCTGGAAGGTGTTGAACTGACCCAGAAGAGCTTCCTGGCCGGCGTAGCAAAATTCGGCGTCGAAGCGGTGGATCCTATGGGTGAAAGCTTTAACCCGGATCTGCATCAGGCGATCTCCATGGTGCCAAACCCTGAATTCCCTGCCAACTCCGTGATGGCGGTGATGCAAAAGGGTTACACCCTCAATGGACGCTTGCTACGTCCGGCAATGGTGATGGTGTCTCAGGGCGGCGGCGCGGCACCGTCGGTGGATACTAAGGCGTAAGCACGCTGAGACATGAGAAAAGCAGCCTAAGGGCTGCTTTTTTTGGTTGGGGGCCGCTCAATACCAGATGATGGGGAGCGGGCTTTGCAGCTCGGCGAGACTGGCCTCGATCTCTTGGTATTTGAGCTCGACCCACTCGGGCACGCCGTGGGGACGTTTCAGCGGTTGCCTGCGTGGATCCCGCGGGCTGATCACCATCTCGATTTTATCTAGGCCGATGTCGTGCGCCAGCACAAACAGCTCTTCGATGCTCTCATCTCCCATGGCCAGGCAGCCCCAAGACACATCGCGGCCATGAATAAAGATATTGCCGCCCAGATCGTCACGCTGCTCCAATGCGCCGTAATGGCGGTCCATCGAGTTGGGGTAGTTGATCCGCAGTGAGAGGTGGAACTGGCTGTTGGGGTTGGCGGCATCCAGTCGATATACCCCTTCCGGTACCTGAAGATCGCCTTGGCGCATCTTCGGACGCAGGCTGCCACTGGTTTTGACGATGGGATAATCGCGCAGCTTATGCCAGAGCTTGTTCTCGTCTTGCAGCCAGATCTCGAGCTGCTGCTCCTGTTTCAGCGCGACCCACTTGGAGGCGATGAACGAGCGATGATCGGGCAGGCTCTCCCAATGGGGCGCCAGTCGCTCTCGCGCTTGTGGGCCGTATTGGCTGAGTACGGCATCGACCGTGCGCCCCTGACCCCAAGCCATGACAGGGAGCAACAACAGTAATAAAGAGCCAAGCCTAGCGCGCAAAATTCCACCTCGTTTATTCAACTGCGCGCCATTGTCCACAGTTAAACCCGTCATTCAATCCCTGATCCTCGCCAATAAGCATACGCTGGGATCGAAAAAGCCCGCAAGTCGCGGGCTTTACTTGGTAATTTGACATTGATGCGGCTAAGCAGCGATCGCCGTGATTGGGATCTTGGGCAAACCCTGGCTCAGGGTTGCTGGCGGGTGGGGGCCAAGACGATCTCGCGAATGCACACGTTTTGTGGTTGCGCGTAGGTATAGCTGATGGCGTTGGCGACGTCGATCGGGGCCAGAACTCCGCCCATCACGTTCTCTTTCCAGTCGTTGTAGCCGGCTTTGATGTCGTCACTGGTGGTGTGGCTGAGCAGCTCGGTTTCGACCGCGCCCGGTGCGATGGTGATCACCCGAACGTCGTCCAGTGCCACCTCTTCGCGAATGTTCTCGGAGATGGCGTGTACCGCAAATTTGGTGCCGCAGTACGCCGCGTGGTTGTCGAAGGTCTTGCGACCCGCGATGGAGCTGACGTTGATGATGGTGCCGGTTTTGCGCTCACGCATCTTAGCCAGTACCAGGTGGATGCCATTGAGCAGGCCCATCACATTGACGTCCAGCATTTTTTGCCACTCGGCCGGATCTTGGCTTGCGGCCTGACCGAGCAGCATCACACCAGCATTGTTGATCAGGCAATCGACCGGGCCGTATTGCGCTTCGGCGGCCTCAATGGCACTGGCAAAGCTGGTGCGATCGGTAATATCCACCTTGCGGCACAGGGTATTGGGCAGATTCAATGCCTCCAGACGTTCAACCCGGCGGGCGATCAGCAGCAGCGGGTGTCCCAGAGTAGACAGGGTGCGGGCGGTGGTTTCACCGATACCAGAGCTGGCACCGGTAATGACGATCAGTGGCTTAGACACAGGGGGGGGATCCTCGCGGTCAGACAGCCCCGTTGGCTGTCGTGAAGGCGCTCACTATAGTCAGCCTGAAAGTCAGGCTAAAATACTTTGTTTCTCTGCTTATGATAGGTAAAGACTATGGAGCTGCGCCGACTGCGCTGCTTCGTTGCCGTGTTCGAAGAGCGCGACATCACGGTCGCTGCCCAGCGCTGTTTTGTTTCTCAGCCTTCGCTATCTAGCTCAATCAAACAGTTGGAGCAGGAATTGGGGGCGGCATTGTTCGTACGCCATAAGCGAGGGGTGGATCTGACCGACGATGCCCATCAGTTGTACCCATTGGCCTGCCGCTTGCTAGCGCAGGCAGATCAACTGCCTCAGCTATTTGCCGAGCGTCTGGCGCGGGTGAAGATCCGTCTGGCACACTTTCACGATCTCAGCCCCAGCTTGCTGGGTCAATATATTCAGCGTTGTTTAGCGTCGGATGCTCAGATCGAGCTGGAGTTGTGTGATCACGATGATCTGGCAGTGGATGGCCGGTTGACGCTGGATGTCCTGAAGCGAGACGACGAACTGTTTGTGCCTTTGTGGGAGGAGGATTACTTGCTGTGTGTGCCGCGCGGGCACGCGTTGGCGCAGCAAAGCTCGGTGAGTCTGGCGCAGCTGGACCACTACCCATTTATTGAGTGTGCGGCGTGTGAGGCCCATCAGCAGACCTTAAGCTTGTTGGCGGCCGGTGGCTTTGCGGTGGATCTGGTGGCCAAGGCGGCGCACAAGACGCAGGTGCGTCATCTGGTTGAAGCGGGTGTGGGGATCTCCTTTCTGCCCAGCGGTGTGCTGGAGCGTAGCGATGCGCTGGTGGCGGTGAGCTTGGATGCACCACGGATGTTTCGGCGGATAGGCTTGTGCCTCAGTGCGAGCTCCGCGGAGAGTGAGCCGGCGAACACTTTGCTGCACGCGGCATCGTCTGATGCCGGCAAAAAATGAACAGATGGATGTGGGGTGGCTCAAGTGCTTGGGCCACCCCATTCGCGCATGGCACGGTGGTGTTATTGAGCGCGCTGGCGCAGGGCACTCAGTTTCGGCCCTAATTGCTGCAATAGGAGTGCGGTGACGATCAGGCACAGCCCGGCAATGGTGGCGCTGGCGATCTCCTCTCCGAGGATCTGCGCAATGAAGAACAGCGACAGGAAGGGACCAAGAAACGCCAGATTGGTCAAAGGCGCGGTACGCTCTGCGCTGCGCATGGCCGTCAACCACAGCACGAAGGTGATCCCCATTTCAAACAGGCCGACATACACAGCGCCCACCAATCCTTGCCATGCCGGCAAGTAGAGCTCGCCACGCCAGGCACAGACCGCGATGATGCAGGGCAGGGCTACCAAGAAACTCAGCAGCAGGCTGGCAACGGGATCGCCTTTATCCTGGGTGTTGACGATCCAGTACAGTGACCAGAACAGGGTCGACAGCAGCGCCAGCCCGACACCGAGCGGGCTATCGAATTGCAGACTGGCGATGTTGCCACCGGTGGCGATCACCACCACGCCGATGTAGGCCGCCACGGCGGCGATCACATCCCAGCTGCGCAACTTTTGTCCCAGCATGGGGACGGCCAGCAGGCTGAGCAGGATCGCCCAAGTGTAGTTGAGCGCTTGGGCTTGCTGGGCCGGCAGCAGATCATAAGCAGCGAACAGCGCCAGATAATAGAAGAAGGGGTTCAATAGGCCACTTTTCACGAACTGCGACGGATTGGCGCGCCATTGGCGGGCCAGCAGATGCAGCTTGCCTTGCAGGAGTAAGATCAGCGTCAGGCCAACAGCGGAGCTCAGGCTGGCAAACAGCAGCAGTTGCACTGGGCTCATGTGGGCCAGAGAGAGTTTGAAGGCCGTGGCCACCGTCGACCAAAGCAAGACGGCGCCGATCCCGAATTGCATGGCACGTTTTTGGTTTTTCACCATAACAGATAAGGCGTTGAGGTTGGGGGAGCGGATGGGCGGCGATTATACCGGTTTGGACGTCGCGGCGAAGCGCACAGACATTTTTTTTCATTGAGCCCCTTGAAAGGCGGATCAGCGGCCCCATTTATCTGTCAGCACTGGGTGACGGAAATTAATTTTGGCGACCTCCCTTGAAAGGGAACGCCCCCGGCCCCAAATCCCTATTAACTGTTAAGCACCTCGTTGTTTGAAGATTTTTGGAGGCACTCGATGGGTAAGATCATCGGTATCGATCTGGGCACCACTAACTCCTGTGTGGCCATTCTGGATGGCGACAAGCCACGTGTTATTGAAAACGCCGAAGGCGATCGCACCACCCCGTCCGTTATCGCGTACACCGATGGCGAGACTTTGGTCGGTCAGCCGGCTAAGCGTCAGGCGGTAACCAACCCTCACAACACCATGTACGCGATCAAACGTCTGATCGGTCGTCGCTTTAAAGACGAAGTGGTTCAGCGTGACATCGATATCATGCCGTTCAAGATCGTCGAAGCCGACAACGGTGATGCTTGGGTTGAAGCCCATGGCAACAAGATGGCTGCCCCTCAGGTGTCTGCCGAAGTTCTGAAGAAGATGAAGAAGACCGCCGAGGACTACCTGGGCGAGGAAGTGACCGAGGCGGTGATCACCGTTCCTGCGTACTTTAACGATTCTCAGCGTCAAGCCACCAAAGATGCCGGTCGCATCGCGGGCCTGGACGTGAAGCGCATCATCAACGAGCCGACTGCGGCTGCCCTTGCTTACGGCATGGACAAGAAGCAGGGCGATAACGTTATCGCGGTATACGACTTGGGTGGTGGTACCTTCGATATCTCCATCATCGAGATCGATGAAGTGGATGGTGAGCACACCTTCGAAGTACTGGCCACTAACGGCGACACCCACTTGGGTGGTGAAGACTTCGATAACCGCATGATCAACTACCTTGCGGACGAGTTTAAGAACGAGCAGGGCATCGATCTGAAAAACGATCCGCTGGCGATGCAGCGTCTGAAAGAAGCCGCTGAAAAAGCCAAGATCGAGCTGTCTTCTGCACAGCAGACCGACGTCAACCTGCCGTACATCACGGCCGATGCGACCGGTCCTAAGCACATGAACATCAAAGTAACCCGCGCCAAGCTGGAATCTTTGGTTGAAGATCTGATCGTGCGCTCTCTGGAGCCGCTGAAGGTGGCCCTGCAGGATGCGGATCTGTCCGTATCCGACGTGAATGACATCATCCTGGTGGGTGGTCAGACGCGTATGCCTAAGGTTCAGAAAGCCGTTGCGGACTTCTTTGGCAAAGAGCCACGCAAAGACGTGAACCCGGACGAAGCGGTTGCCATGGGCGCTGCGGTACAGGGTGGCGTTCTGGCCGGTGACGTGAAAGACGTATTGCTGCTGGACGTTTCCCCACTGTCTCTGGGTATTGAGACCATGGGCGGCGTGATGACGGCGCTGATCGAGAAGAACACCACCATTCCGACCAAGAAGTCTCAGGTGTTCTCCACGGCCGAAGATAACCAAGCTGCCGTGACCATTCACGTGCTGCAAGGTGAGCGTAAGCAGGCACAGGGCAACAAGTCTCTGGGTCAGTTCAACCTGGAAGGTATCCAGGCGGCGCCACGTGGTATGCCACAGATCGAAGTGACCTTCGACATCGATGCCGACGGCATTCTGCATGTATCCGCCAAAGACAAGAACACCGGCAAAGAGCAGAAGATCACCATTCAGGCGTCCTCCGGTCTGTCTGAGGACGAGATCAATGCGATGGTGAACGACGCGGAAGCGAACGCGGAAGAAGACAAGAAGTTTGAAGAGCTGGTACAGGCTCGTAACCAAGCGGACGGTCTGGTTCACGCCACCAAGAAGCAGGTTGAAGAGGCCGGTGAAGCCTTGCCAGCGGAAGACAAAGCCAACATCGAAGCAGCCATGGCTGCGGTTGAAGAAGCCGTTAAGGGCGACGACAAAGAAGCGATGGAAGCCAAGACTCAAGCACTGATCGAAGCGTCTGCCAAGTTGATGGAGATCGCTCAGCAGCAGGCGCAAGCCCAGCAGCCGGGTGCTCAGGCGGAAGCCGGTGCCGAGCAGCAGGCGAAGCCAGCGGATGACGTGGTTGATGCTGAGTTTGAAGAAGTGAAAGACGACAAGAAGTAATTCTTTGTCTTACGCTTCTTAACATACCCCATTAAGCGGGCGACCGGCCTTTCCCGGCCGCCCGTTTTGCTATCCAACAAGGGATCACGGCAAGCAAATGTCAAAACGCGATTTTTATGAAGTGCTGGGCGTGGCTCGCGATGCCAGCGAGCGCGACATCAAAAAGGCTTATA
Organism: Ferrimonas pelagia; assembly: GCF_039543565.1. Taxonomy (NCBI): domain Bacteria; kingdom Pseudomonadati; phylum Pseudomonadota; class Gammaproteobacteria; order Alteromonadales; family Ferrimonadaceae; genus Ferrimonas; species Ferrimonas pelagia. The sequence continues at coordinate 19,303 of NZ_BAABJZ010000019.1, forward strand.
AGCGCCTGGCGATGAAGTACCACCCGGATCGCAACCAGGGTGATGCGGCGGCGGAAGCCAACTTTAAAGAGGTCAAGGAAGCGTACGAGATCCTGACCGATGAGCAAAAGCGCGCTGCCTACGATCAGTTTGGCCACGATGGTGTCGATCCTAACCGCGGCGGCGGCTTTGGCGGTGGTCAGGGCGACTTCGGCGATATCTTTGGCGACGTCTTTGGCGATATCTTTGGTGGTCGTCGTGGCGGCGGACGCCAGCAGGCGCGCGGTGGCGCCGATCTGCGCTACAACCTGGAGCTGAACCTGGAAGAGGCGGTGAAGGGCTGTAAGAAAGAGCTAAAGATCCCATCCTTGTCCGGCTGTGACAGCTGTGATGGTACCGGGGCGAAGAAGGGCACCAGTGCAACGACCTGTGGCACCTGTCACGGTCAGGGTCAGGTGCAGATCCGCCAGGGCTTCTTTGCCGTGGCGCAGACCTGTCCATCCTGTGGTGGTCGCGGCAAGGTGATCAAAGATCCGTGCACCAAGTGCCACGGTCAGGGCCGGGTTGAGAAGACCAAGACCCTGTCGGTCACCATTCCTGCCGGCGTCGATACCGGCGATCGCATTCGTCTGTCTGGCGAAGGCGAAGCCGGTGAGATGGGCGCGCCAGCGGGCGATCTCTATGTGCAGGTGCACATCAAAGAGCATCCGATCTTTACCCGTGATGGCAACAACCTCTATTGCGAGGTGCCGATCACCTTCGCCAATGCGGCGCTGGGCGGTGAGATCGAAGTACCGACGCTGGACGGTCGCGTGGCGCTGAAGGTGCCGGCCGAAACCCAGACCGGACGCATGTTCCGCTTGCGCGGAAAGGGCGTGAAATCGGTGCGCAGTCACGCCGTTGGCGATCTGATCTGTAAGGTTGTGATCGAGACACCGGTGAAGCTGACTGAGCGTCAAAAAGAGCTGCTGCGCGAGCTGGATGAGTCTTGCGCCGCTTCGGCCAAACGGCATAAGCCGAAGGCGGAAGGGTTCTTTGATGGTGTGAAGAAGTTCTTTGATGATCTGACCAGTTAACCCTGGGGCAGCGATAGAGAACAAGCCGCGGTTGGGTTTCCCTGCCGCGGCTTTTTTCTGCGCGCTAAAAACTGTATGCTGTGGAGGAATTAATACCAATTCCATTATCTATTTGGTCAGTCTGGCCCATTCCCTGCTGCAAAGATGCCGCACTTGTTCTGCATCTTTTCGAAAGCTGTTCCAAGCATCTGCAACCTGGTCGACAATGTGGTCATAG
>NZ_BAABJZ010000020.1:0-36265 GCF_039543565.1 Ferrimonas pelagia
GCGGCTGAAACTCAATCCACTGGAGTGGCTTCAACAGATCACTCGAGCCTGTATCGAGCAACGTCCGTATCCGATACCAGAAGGCCTCATGATCTAAGGTCAAGTCCACTCGGGTGAACAGTTACCGCGATAGGCCTGCTCCCCCATATCAAAGTAATAGTAAGGGTTGCGGATCCGTTTTAGCTCCAACTGACCGTGGATCTGTTGCCACTCCTGCAATCGGTTTTGACTGGCCAGCAGTATCGACAGATTATGCAGCGCATCCAGCTCTATCTGCGGCAACGTCACGGCATAACGATACACCTGCTCCGCTTCTTCAACCATGCCCCGTCGACGGTACAACACCCCAAGCGTATTCCACACCACCGGAAACTGGGGCTCGATGTGATGGGCAGCCCTGAGCAAGGCGTAGGCGCGATCCAGATCGCCTTCCACCATAGACTCAGCCGCAATATTATTATAATAAAGCGCCATCAACTGCTGCTCCGTTAACGACGTGATCCGATAGCCCCGCATCTGATTACCCGGCAGAAAATCGATCACCGTGCTGTTGCTCGCCAACAGGCTCCGCTCACCCGGCCGTTGCGCCAAGCGCAGATTCACATGGCCATTGATCAAATAGAGCCCACCTTGCCGATCCCACACCGGCGGCGCCTCAACCAACTGGTACTGGACGCTCAGATCCAGCGACTGCGCCAAGGCGGCCGTCATCAACACCAACGACATGCAGTTACCCGCCCCGGCCGAAAAGGTTTCGGCCGCATTCCGAGTCAGTCGACTGTCGTACTGGACCCGGCCCTCATTAAAGAGGTAATCCACCAGCGCCCCGCGGGGATCGGAGTGACGGCTCAAGCGTCGACTGAGCTGACGCATCGGTTCATTCAGGGCAAAGGCCTGCCGCGGGGATGGCACAACGATGGCATCATCGAACTGCGCATCGTGCCACAGCAGCGCCACATGAGGGTTAGCCGTCTGGCCAGCGCAGCCCGAGAGCAGGAAACAAAGGCAGAGTAATAGATTTCGCATGCTTCCAGCTTAGCCAGCAAACCCGACCGACCACAACCTCGTCACACAAATGTCACATAAGCATGGTAAGGCGTACCACTGACGGGCAGCGGAGACGGGTGCCGATCTGCCCCATCCCGGTCCGCTGCTCGCTAAGTCGCCGCAATGGGCTCCATGTCATTATCACAGCGCAACCCCAGCTCTACCGAACTCGCCAGCCAACCGTCAGGCTCCCGCGTCACCCTCAACCGGCTTCAACTAAGCTATGGGCACATCCATCGCGGGGTTTCGCCATGCACACCGTGCTAAAACTTACGGCCACCGTTGTCGCTATAGTCTTAATATTGGGGTTAGTCTTGCCGAGCAAGTTTGAGGTGCATCGAGAGATCACCATCAATGCGCCACCGCAAGCCATTCACCCATACATTAATGAGTTATTCTTATGGCCCTTATGGTCGCCTTGGGAAGAGCTGGATCCGACCACCCGCATCACCTTGGGCGAGCCCAGCCAAGGGATCGGCGCCAATCAAACTTGGACCGATCGCAGCGGCGGTGGCGAGCTGGTGATCATCGCCTCAGATCCGCTCAATGGGATCCGCTACGATGCACGCTTTGGCAGCAATCGCGAGCACTACCCTGCAGAGCTGAGACTTCGGGCGATCGGCCCCAACCAGACTCAGGTGCGCTGGCAGATCCAAGGAAAAATGACGACCCCCATCATGGCCCCATTTCTCGCGATGATGGCAAACCGTATGATCGGCGATCCCTTTCAGCAAGGCCTAGCGAAGCTGAAATGGGTCGTAGAAGAGCGACAACAACCTGAGGAGTGACTGTGACCGAGGTGTCCGCCTTACCCCATCCACCTGTGCCAACAACTGGCCATGCCAAACCACGCAGCACCCGCCATCAGGCGGTGGCACTCTCACGCGTCGTTGGCCTTAATACCGAGGAAAGCGGACAGCAGGCCAGCCTACTGCATCGTGCCGAGCAGCGACAGAAGCGCCAGCAGGAACAATTCCAGCTCAATGTCGAAGCGATCGTCAATCACGCCATCAGCTGCACCAACAACAGCGTCGCAGGTCATGAGCCTGATCCCGATTGGCTGCATCAATTCCTTAGCCTGTCGGAACAGATCCAGACACCACGAATGCAAGAGATGTGGGGTAAGATCCTGGCGATGGAGCTGGCTCAGCCCGGCGCCTTCAGCCTACGCGCCCTAGAAACCCTCAAGAAGATGACCCAACGTGACGCCTTGCTGCTGATCCGAGCGGTGGCACTCTCTTGCACCATCAACAATGAATCGAATCACAAGCTGCTGATAGGCTATCGCAGTGAGCCGGGCTACGCCGGTCTGCTTCGGCCGCGCCAACCTCAGCTGCCCCTCTCCCGCTTCGGCCTGCCCTACAGCGCCATCCTCACGTTACGAGAGCAGGGGATCCTCTTTGCCGCCGAGCTCGAGACCGGCCGGCTGGAGCTGGACAAGCCGTTGCGGATCAGGTTCGTCGAGCAAACCATGCTACTGCGGCCACGCCATGCCCGATTGCGGTTACGCTACTATCGCTTTACCCCACTCGGACAAGAGCTCGCTCGCCTGGTGCAGGAGAGCGGCGATGAGGACTACATCGCGGCACTGAACAAATTGGTATTAAGGGACTTCCAGTCCAACCGATCATTGGATTGAAACCAGTCGAGTTCATCCGCCAATTGCACCACGGCACCGACGATGATCGCCGCTGGCGAGGGCAAGCCCGGCGTTTGCGACAAGCTTGTCAGCTGCTCAAGTCGGCCGATCACCCGCTGATGGCCGGGCTGACTGGCCTGACCGACGATCGCCACCGGCGTCTGTCCGTCCAGCCCCGCCTGCAATAACCCCTGCTGGATCGCCGCCGCCCGCTTGAGCCCCATGTAGATCACCAAGGTATGGCCCAAGGCCACATAGGGCGACCAATCGGCAACCGATCCGCCGTCCCGACCCCGCCCGGTGATCAGCGTGACCCCCTGACTCAACGACCGATGCGTCAACGGCATCGCGCCATACGCACTGCAAGCACTGGCGGCGGTCACCCCAGGAACGACCCGATAAGGGACCGCTGCGGCCTTCAATGCCGCCATCTCCTCGCCGATCCGGCCAAACATCATGGCATCGCCGCCTTTTAGCCGAACCACGCGCAGGCCCGCATGAGCCTTCGCGATCATCACCCGCTCGATCTCGCGCTGATCCATGCTGTGCGCACCACAGCGCTTCCCCACCGCGATCAGCGTAACGCCCGATGGGATCAACGCCAGGATCGCCGAGCTGACCAAGGCATCATGCAGGATCACTTCCGCCTTCTGCAGCGCTTGGTAGGCATGGAGCGTCAACAAGCCCGGATCGCCTGGCCCAGCGCTGATCAGCAGCACAGGTTGAGCTGGGCCTGCCGGCAATGCCAGAACCTGTGTTGATGCTTGCTCCGTTGTAGCTGACTCCGATCCGGCTTGAATGGTGGTCACGACTGCGTCTCCCTGCGGCTGATAGCCGTCAGAATACGCCGCCGCCTTATGCCAGAACAATAAGATATCATCAGTACATATTCCATTTTGAAATATAAGGGGTGATTTACCCCGCACTCTGGTGGGAAAACCAGCGGTCGGGTAAAATCGTGAAACTAAGCCTTGCACCGCGGCGGAAAATCGCTAGTATATGCCGCCGTTGCAGAGCAAACCTGAAAGGGTGGAATTGAGTCTGTAATGGCAAGTCGGTGAATAGCGCAGCTTGGTAGCGCATCTGGTTTGGGACCAGAGGGTCGGGGGTTCGAATCCCTCTTCACCGACCACTTTTAACGCGGTTGCTTGCGTATCTCAGCTTCGGCTTGGATGAAAACAACATCTCGGTGAATAGCGCAGCTTGGTAGCGCATCTGGTTTGGGACCAGAGGGTCGGGGGTTCGAATCCCTCTTCACCGACCACCTTTNAGAGGGTCGGGGGTTCGAATCCCTCTTCACCGACCACCTTTCGAAAAGCCTGTCCTCGGACAGGCTTTTTTCGTTTCAGCTCCTGCGTGTGCGCGGTTGCCGAATCGTTTGGCGTAAACCCCGTGACTTCAGTCACCGTGACGTCAGCACCATGACTTCAGCGCGTCGGCTAAAACGCAGCCCCCATTCCCCAAAGTCCACCGCTCAGCGCAGAGACAAAAAACGGGCCGCATTGGGCCCGTCATGGTTTTGAGATAACGCAGGTTAGATCTTAAAGCGCTCAACCTGCTGCTGCAGCGCCAAGCTGTCCTGCTCCATCTCATTGGAGGTGGCCTGCAACTGTTCGCCCAGCCGCGCCAGGGACAAGCTGTCATCGCGGATATCCGCACTGTTGCCCGACAATTCAACGCTGACAGCGCGTTGCTGCTCAGCCGCCGTGGCGATCTGCGTCGACATCGCGGCGATCTCCGAGATCGCACCGGCGATCACCCCAAGGCTCTCTTCCGCCAGGTGGGCTTCTTCGGCACTGCTGCGTGCCAAAGCGCGCCCCTTATCCATCTCGGCAACCGCTTCCTGGCTGATCGCCTGCAACGACTCGATCATCTGGCGGATCTCATCGGTCGAATTACTGGTACGCTGCGACAACACCCGCACCTCATCCGCCACCACCGCAAAGCCCCGGCCCTTCTCACCCGCACGAGCGGCTTCAATCGCCGCGTTCAGGGCCAGCAGGTTGGTCTGCTCGGCAATGTTTTCAATGGTCACCAACACCTGATCGATCTGTTGGGCATGGGTTTCGAGTTGACCGATCACCAGCGCACTCTCCTCCACCTGCTTGGCCAGGCGATCACTGACCTCACTGGAACGAGCGATCACCGCCTCACCGCTTTGACAGGCATTCGAAGCCGACTGGGCGGCGGATGCCGTGGCCCCAGCCCCAACGGCAACCTCATTGGCCGCAGCCGCGAGCTGCGCCACCGCGGCCGCGATCTGATCCAGTCGCTGATGCTGACGTGCGACGGCCAGCCCTTGCTCTTGTGCCTGACCGCGGTTGCTTTGGCTGTGGCTGAGTAACTGCTCACTGCGCGCACCGATCGCACTGACCATCGCGGCCAGATCGGCGACAAAACCATTGAGCCGATCCGCCACCCGCCCGATCTCATCCTCCCGCACGATCGGCAACCGACGGGTCAGATCACCATCGCCTTGCGCCAACTCATCGATCGCCGACTCCAACTGCTCCACCGGCTTAAACAAGGTATTGAGCAACACCGCCGTGAGCAGGGCGAACAGCAAGATCAGCCCCAGGATCAGCAACACGCTGCGCTGCACCATGGCTTTCATCCCCAGCTCGGCATAGGCCTTGTTGTACAGCACCAACACCCGCCAATCCGCCAGGGCGATCGAGCCGCTGCCGACATAATGCGCCTGGCCATTAAACTGCACCTCGACCAACTCCCCGGCTTGGCCCTGCCCCAACTCCGTCCACTGTGGGAGCACCTGAGTTAAGGGCTGCAGCAGCAGGCGTTGATCCCGCGCCGCCAACACGCGCCCGCGATCATCCACCAGCAGTAGGCTACCCTGCTCCTGCGGCATTTGCGCAACCAAGCTCTGCGTGCGCCCGCCAATGGTCAGATCTGCTGCCACCACGCCCTGCTCGTAACCCTCGAACGGCTGCGCCATGCTGATCACCATCTGCCCCCCGACATCTTGATAAGGTTCGGTGATCACCAATCCACCATGGCGCTGAGCTAGCTGATACCAAGGCCGCTCGCGCGGATCGATCGCCGGAACCGGCAGATCCAATTTATCCCACACGAGCCGACCATCGGCGAACCCAGAATAGAAGGCGTCCATCTCCCCGGCCCGGGCGATCAACTGATAGATCTCTGGCTCAACCGCCTGCAGCGCCAACAGCTCAGCACTGTGGCGTACCAATTGAGCCCGGCTTTCCAGCCACTCGCCGAGTTGTTGCTGCAGCTTGATCACTTGCCAGTCGATCTGCTCCTGCACCTCTTCCCGGCTCTCATCCATATAGCGTTCCAGAATAAGGCCAACCTGGATCAAGCTGGCGGCAACCACAACGGCTGCAACGAACCCTTGCAAGCGGTGTTTAAGACTCATGAAGCACCTTCGATATAAAATGTGTCGGCAGATCGGTTAAAAATCAGCAATTTGACCGCGCATCATACAAAGGTGATTGAATCGCCCCTAATCAAACTCCCGGGTGGTTTCGTATATCCATCCCAGATCACACAAATCTCCCCAAACGACGCGCGGCTCAGACCACTCGGCCGGCGTTCCCCTTTAGGCCAAGCGCAAGGTTCGACGGCCCACCTGCGTCCGGTACGCCCCAACAGAAAGCGGCCCCGCAGGGCCGCTGTGCTCAATAAAATTGCGACTTCATCAGATATCGTAATGCAGCCCGCACTCTCGCTTAAGGCCAAAGAAACGGGTTTCCTCTTCACTCATGCCCAACGTCAAGGGCCGCGAGGTGTGCCGATCGCCGATGGAGACATACCCCTCATGCCACAGCGGGTGGTAAGGCAGCTCGTGCTCCTCGAGGAAGTAGTGAATGTCCTTGTTGGTCCAATCCAATATCGGCAGCAACTTAAAGCGGCCCGAGCGCAGCGCCAGAAACGGCAGATCCGCCCGGCTGGAGGACTGCTCCCGGCGCAGCCCGGCAAACCAGCTGCCCACGGCCAACTCCTCCAGCGCCCGTTGCATCGGCTCCACTTTATTGAGCCTGTTATAGCGGTCAATGCCGTCCTGACCGTTCTCCCACTCCTTGCCATAGCGGGCCTCCTGCCATGCAGCCGACAACGTGGCTCGGTACACCTGCAGGTTTAAGTCGAGACGCTCGGTCAGCGTATCGATGAACTGATAGGTCTCGGCAAACAGGTAGCCGGTATCGGTGAGGATCACCGGAATGTTCGGCGCCGCATCGGTCACCAACTTCAGCATCACTGCCGCCTGCACACCAAAGCTGGAGGAGACCGCATGCTGGCCTGGTAGATTTTCCAAGCCCCAGGCCACCCGCTCGGCAGGCGTTAAAGGCGCCAACTCCTGGTTAAGCACCGACAGCTCCGCCCGTTGACGCTCGGAGGGCAATCGTTCCAGTAAGGCACTCAGTGCTGAACTAGTCATAGAAATCGGTCCTCGAGACAAGTACGGGTTTGACGATGCCGACGCGCACCACGAAGTCACCAAAGCCTTCGCCTTGCTCGCGTTCAACCGCCCAGCGACCGGACAGCGCATCGATCACCGCCAGGATCTGATCCTCACCAACGTTCTCCTGATACAGCTTAGGAATGCGGGTACCGTTGTGATTGCCGCCCAAATACAGGTTATATTTGCCCGGCCCTTTACCCACCAGGCCCACTTCCGCCAGCATGGCGCGGCCACAGCCATTGGGACAGCCGGTGACTCGGAAGATAATGGCATCGTCACCGATGCCATGACCTTGCAACACACCCTCAATACGGGTGACAAAGTCCGGCAGAAAGCGCTCCGCCTCCGCCATCGCCAGCGGACAGGTCGGCAGGGAGACACAGGCCATGGAGCTGGTGCGCTGGTTGCTCACCCCTTCGTCATACAAACCATACTGGCGAGCCAGGGTTTCGATCTGCGCCTTGTCCTGCTCGGCCACGCCGGCGATCACCAAATTCTGGTTGGCGGTCATGCGGAATTCGCCCTGATGCACCTTGGCAATTTCTGCCATGCCGGTTTTCAGTGGCTTGCCCGGGAGATCCAGGATCCGGCCATTCTCAATGAACAAACTGAGGTTGTGCTTACCATCGACGCCAGCGGTCCAACCCAGGCCATCGCCGCGCTCCGTCAGGGTATAGGGACGGCTTGGCGCAAACGCCAGACCGGCGCGCTTCTCGACCTCGGCTTTGAAGACCTCGATGCCAACCCGCTCCAGCGTGTATTTGGTCTTGGCGTTTTTACGGTTGATCCGATTGCCCAGATCCCGCTGGGTGGTCACCACCGCGGCGGCAAAGTCCAAGGTCTTGTCCAGCGGGATAAAACCAAAGTCGTCCGCTTTGCGCGGGAACGTGGCCTGATCGCCATGGGTCATGGCCAAGCCGCCCCCAACCAAGACGTTAAAGCCCACTAACTTGTTGCCCTCGGCGATGGCGACAAAGTTGAGATCGTTGGCGTGCAGATCCACGTCGTTGCGTGGCGGTACCACCACCGTGGTTTTGAACTTACGTGGCAGGTAGGTTTTTCCGAGGATAGGTTCATCCGCTTCGGTGGTCTCCACCTTCTCGCCGTCCAGCCAGATCTCGGCATACGCCCGGGTTTTCGGCAGCAGATGCTCAGATATTTTGGCTGCCCAGGCGTACGCCTCGCTGTGCAGCTCGGACTGCTCCGGGTTGGAGGTGCACAGCACATTACGATTCACGTCGCCAGCGGTGGCGATGGAATCGATCCCGATCGAATTCAACGTCTGGTGCATCCGCTTCATGTCGCGCTTAAGCACACCGTGAAACTGAAACGTCTGCCGGGTGGTCAAGCGGATGCTGCCGGCAATGCTGTGCTCGGCAGCAAAGGCGTCGATGGCCAGCCACTGTTTCGGGCTGATCACGCCACCGGGCATGCGCGCCCGCAGCATCACGGTATGCAAAGGCTCCAGCTTCTGCTCCGTGCGCTCGGCCCGGATATCACGGTCGTCCTGCTGATACATGCCGTGAAAACGGATCAGCTGAAAGTTGTCCGAGGTAAAACCGCCGGTCAGCGGATCCTGCAGATCCTCGGCAATGGTGCCGCGCAGAAAGTTGCTCTCGCCCTTGATGCGCTCGTTCACCGCCAATTTGCCGGTGACTTGTCGATCCTTTAACTCACTCATCAGTACACATCTCGCTGATAGCGCTTATCCGCGCGTAACTGTTCCACATAATCCTCGGCATCCTCTCGGCTCTGCTTACCGTGACTGACCACCACCTGGATCAAGGCTTCATGCACATCGCTGGCCATGCGACTGATGTCGCCACAGACATAAACGTGGGCACCACGCTGCAACCAGGCGTAGAGCTCGGCGCCCTGTTGACGCAGCCGATCCTGCACGTAGATCTTCTCGGCCTGATCCCGGGAAAAAGCCAGATCGATGCGGGTCAGCAAGCCGCTTTTGACGTAGCCCTGCCACTCCAGTTGGTAGAGGAAATCGTCGGTAAAGGTTTGATCGCCGAAAAACAGCCAGTTGTCCCCTTGTGCGCCGCGAGCGTCCCGCTCCTGCATAAAGCCACGGAACGGGGCGATGCCAGTGCCAGGGCCGATCATGATCACCGGCGTGTTATCGTCCGACGGCAGTCGGAAGTTGTCGTTGGGCTCGACAAACACCTTCACTTCGGCGCCCTCGTCCAAGCGGCGGGCAAACGCACCAGAAACGGCGCCCAAGCGCGCCTGGCCATCGCGCTCGTCGCTGACTAAGCCAACGGTCAGGTGCACCTCCTCCTCCACTTCCGCCTGACTGGAGGCGATGGAATAGAGTCGGGGGGTCAATTTACGCAACAGGCCGATCAGCGCATCGGCGTCCGGCTTGGCCGGATAACGGTGCACCAGATCGATCAACTGGTGCGTTTTGAGGAAAGGACGGACGGTCGCGCCGTCTTTGGCGATGGCACGCAGCGCATCGCTGTCCGCCAGCTCGGCCCAGCCCTGCACCAGCGCAGGATGGAGCAGGGTCAGCTCGTACTGTTCGATTAATGCCTGGCGCAGCGTGCTGCCCGCCACAGGTTGGGTGCCATCCAGCCCGGTGCCCGTCAGGATGGCATCCACCAGCTCGGCGTCGTTATGCATCCACACGCCGAGCGCATCACCGGGCTGATAGCTCAGGCCAGAATCGGCCAGATCCAACTCGACATGGCGGGTGTCCTTGTTCGAGTTGCGTCCGGTGATCTTCTGGCTGGCCAGCAGGACCGCAGCGAATGGGTTGCCCTTATTGAAGGCGCTGACCGCGCCAGTGCCGGTAATGGGCACCACTTGACCGGCGTCGCTGCCGCCTTTCTCGGCTTTACTGAGCACCTCTTCCTGCCAGGCTTTGGCCGTGTGCTCGTAGTCCACATCGCAATCGATGCGATCGGCAATACGGCGGGCGCCAAGCTCCGCCAAACGCTGGTCGAATTCACGCCCGGTCTGGCAGAAATCGTCATAGCTGGAATCGCCCAGCGCCAGTACGCTGAATCGCAACTTTTCCAGCTTGGGGGCGCGGGACGAGTGCAAAAACTTATGCAGGATCATGGCGTCATCTGGTGGATCGCCCTCACCATGGGTACTGATCAACAGCAGGATCTGGTGTTCCTCTTTGAGCTGCTTGGGCTTGTAATCCGCCATGGACACCAGGTTGACCGTAAAGCCCTGCGCCCCGGCTTCGCTGGCCAGTTGTTGGGCCAGGCCACGGGCATTGCCGGTCTGACTGCCGTACAAAATGGTCAGGGGACGCTGGGCACTGGCCACCGGCGCCAGCGACACCGCTGCCGTGCTTCCTTGATTGGCCACCGCCGCCAGATAGCCACTGAGCCAGGCCGCCTGGATGGGGCTCAGCTCGGCGGTCAGGGCACGGAGCGTTTGGATCTGCTCGGGGGCAAGCACCCCAGCCCCGGCTTCCAGCTCTTTCAACAACATGGTCCCACCTATTTCATCCTTTTGAGGTAGGCATAGGGTAGGCAGTTTAAGTATGGTGAAAAAAGACCAGTTACTGAGTTTTTATAACCAAATGGAATAAAGGAAGCGCCCGCAGAGCTCACAATTACCATTCAAAACCAATAAGTTTATTTACCGATTGTATTAATCGCGCATCATCCTGTTATCAGGACTATCTTCCCGCGCAAAAAACATGGAACACTGCGTCATCATCAAAGCGAGGATCGACCCACGCTGATGTCGATGCATTATTAAGGAGGATCCACCTGTGAAGATCGCAGTGATCAAGGAGACGTACCCAGAAGAAACTCGGGTGGCTCTGATCCCGGCCAATGTCAGTAAGCTGATCAAGGCGGGCTTAAACGTCACGATTCAAGCCGGCGCAGGCGAGCTGGCCGGTTTCGACGATGTCCTGTACACCGATGCCGGCGCCGAGATCGCTCCCGGTCAGGCTGAGACCCTTAAAGATGCCAGCGCCGTGCTCACCCTGCACGGCTATGGCTCGGCTCTGGATACCTTGTTGCCAGCTCTGGCGCCTGGCCAAACCCTGATCGCCATGATGGATCCACTGGCCGGGCCGCAAGTGGCGCAGCAGTTGGCCCAGGCTGAGATCAATGGCATCGCCCTGGAATTGGTGCCCCGGATCACCCGCGCTCAATCCATGGATGTGCTCTCCAGTAACGCCACCATCGCCGGCTACAAAGCCGCCTTGCTGGGTGCCACCCACTCCCATCAATTGTTCCCGATGATGATGACCGCCGCCGGCACCTTGAAACCGGCACGGGTGTTCATCATGGGCGTGGGCGTGGCCGGGCTGCAGGCCTGTGCCACCGCCAAGCGACTGGGCGCGGTGGTGGAAGCCTATGACATTCGGCCTGCGGCGCGGGAGCAGATCCTCTCCGTCGGCGCACGCCCAGTGGAACTCAATATTGAGGCGGAGAACACCGAAACCAAAGGCGGCTACGCCAAAGAGCAAAGCGACGACTTTATCGCCCGGCAGCAGGCCGCCATGGCCGATGTGCTGGCCCAGCAGGATGTGGTGATCACCACTGCCGCCATCCCTGGCCGCAAAGCCCCGGTGCTGATCACCGAAACTCAGCTGCAGGCGATGAAGCCCGGCGCGGTGATCGTCGATCTGGCCGCGGAAACCGGCGGCAACTGCGCCCTAACGCAAGCCGGTGAGACCGTGGTTCACCATGGTGTCACCATTCTGGGTCCAAAAAACTTCGCTGCCACCGTGCCCAACCACGCCAGCCAGATGTTTGGCACCAACCTGACCAATCTGCTGCTGTTGATGGCGCAGGAGCGGGGACTGAACTGGGACTTTGAGGATGAGATCATCCGCGATACCACCGTCAGCTATCAAGGCGAGGTGGTCAATGCGCGGCTGCGAGAGTTACTGGGGCTTGCACCACAGCAGCCCACAACGGACGAAACCAACAACCAGGAGGCCAGCTAATGGAACTGTTACTGCTGATCACCGTTTTTGTCGTCGCACTGTTTCTTGGCGTCGAGCTGATCACTAAGGTGCCACCCACCCTCCATACCCCGTTGATGTCAGCATCCAATGCCATCTCCGGGATCACCCTGGTCGGTGCCTTACTGGCCGCGGGCTCAGGCTCAGGCATTTTGGTCAATATCTTGGGGTTCATTGCGGTCACCCTGGCCACCATCAACGTGGTCGGCGGCTATATGGTCACCAACCGCATGCTGGCGATGTTTAAAAGGAAGTAACGCATCATGAGTCCAAATCTGATCTACATAAGCTATCTGGTCGCTGCGGTGCTGTTTATCCTCGGCATCAAGAACCTAACCAAGCCACGCACCGCGGTGCTGGGTAACCGACTCTCCTCCATCGGTATGTTGATCGCCGTCGTGGTGACCCTGTTCGACCAACAGATCCTCTCCTATCAGTGGATCATCGCCGGCCTGATCAGCGGCGGGGCCATCGGCCTGTTTATGGCACGTACGGTGCAGATGACCTCGATGCCGCAAATGGTTGCCATCCTCAACGGCTTTGGTGGCGGCGCCTCGCTGTTTGTCGCCTTGGCCAACGTGTGGGATCCCGCCGCGGGCGGCGAAATGGTCGCCTTGATCTCCATCGGGATCACCATATTGATCGGCGCCGTGACCCTGTCCGGCTCGTTTGTGGCCTTCGCCAAGCTGCAGGAGCTGATCTCCGGCCAGTCGATTGCCGTGCCGGGCAACACCCTGCTTAACGGCCTATTGCTCTTGGTCGGCTTGGGCCTGGTAGGGCTCTATGTGGCCGATCCCTCGCTGACCTGGATCTACGCCCTGGTCGCCGTGGCCATCATACTCGGCCTGGTACTGGTGCTGCCCATCGGTGGGGCCGACATGCCCGTCGTGATCGCCCTGCTCAACTCCTACTCCGGGATCGCAGCGGCCACCGCCGGCTTCATCAGTGGCAATACCGTGTTGATCATCTCCGGCTCGCTGGTCGGCGCCTCGGGCCTGATCCTCACCCAGATCATGTGTAAAGCGATGAACCGCTCCCTGCCCAATGTCCTGTTCGGCGTGATGGCCGAAGGGGGCGAGACCATCGACGCCGATGAAGTGTACGCAGGTAAGGTGACCTCCTCCTCACCCGATGAGGTCGGGATGATGCTGGAAACCGCCGAGCGGGTGGTGATCGTCCCAGGTTACGGCCTGGCGATGGCTCAAGCTCAACACGCGGTGCGCGAGCTGGCCTCGGTACTGGAGGAGCGCGGGGTGGACGTCAAGTACGCTATCCACCCGGTCGCCGGTCGGATGCCAGGCCACATGAACGTGCTGCTGGCCGAAGCGGAAGTGCCCTATGAGCAGCTCATTGAGATGGACGAGATCAACCCTCAGTTTGAGCAGACCGACGTGGCCATCGTCATCGGCGCTAACGACGTGACCAACCCGATGGCGCGGGAAGACAAAGGCTCCCCCATCTACGGCATGCCGATCCTCAATGTCGACAAGGCACGGACCGTGGTGGTGGTGAAGCGCTCCCTCAGCCCAGGCTTTGCTGGCTTGCCCAATCCGCTGTTTGCCAAGGACAACACCCTCATGCTGTTTGGCGATGGTAAGAAGGCGATCGTCGACCTCACCGCATCGCTCAAAGAAGCCGCTTAACCTACGCTCAATGACGATCAGGGCCGCCATCGCGGCCCTTGTTTCTCCCCCCTCTGAACCGACTGAACTAAACTTACCCCTTCGATGATGTTTGCGGTCCGCCCTGACGATACAAGTGCAGGAGTCCTTTGTGCGACATTCTCATTGTTTCTATGCTCTATTACTCGGTAGCTGGCTCTGCCTGTTACCAGCCTGCAGCGACCGGTCCTCCACACCGGAGGAGCCAGTATCTCCGCCAACCGATCCCGATCCGGGCGAGCCCATCGAGCCACCGACCGATCCCGATAACCCCGGTGAGCCCACCGATCCCACCGATCCCGACGTGCCGGTGATCCCACCGGATCCCGGCTTCCCGATCGATCCGGATCCCGGCGAGCCCATCGAGCCACCGACCGATCCCGACAACCCCGGCGAGCCGGTCGACCCGACCGATCCCGATGTGCCTGTCACCCCACCGGATCCCGGCACCCCCATCGATCCGGATCCCGGCGAGCCCATCGAGCCGCCGACCGATCCCGATAACCCCGGCGAGCCGGTCGACCCGACCGATCCGGATGTGCCGGTCACCCCACCGGAATCCGGTGATTGCGATGCGATGGATCCACTGCCCGTGATCCCCTGTGCCATCGGCTTCGGCATGGATACGCCGGCGGGCAGTGGTCGCCACGAGGCAACGCCGAACGCCACGGTGTACAAAGTCTCCAACCTCAACGCCAGCGGCGACGGCTCACTCAAAGCCTGCACCGATGCCAGCGGCCCCCGCGTATGTGTCTTTGAGATCAGCGGCATCATTGATCTCACCAGTGTCGGCACACTGGATATTATGAATCCCTACATCACCATCGCCGGCCAAACCGCACCCTCTCCCGGGATCACCCTGCGCGGCGCCTCCATTCGCTGGGAGGCCCACGACGCACTGATCCAACACATCCGGATCCGCACCGGCGACGCCATCGAAGGCCGCACGCCGGGCGATAGGGATGGGATCTATGTGATCGGCAAAGGCGACGATGAAAGCCGTCGGCCGGTCAACGTCGTGTTCGATCACATCAGCGTCAGCTGGGGCCTGGATGAGACCTTCACCGTCAAAGACACCGCCCGCAACGTCACCGTCAGCAACAGCATCATCAGCGAGGGACTGTGGTACAACATGCACCCCAAAGGCGGCCACTCCAAGGGGCTGATGATCTCCGCCCCTAACATGCTGGTGCAGGGCAACCTCATCGCCCACGTCGACGACCGCGCGCCGCTGGAGACTTCCCCCAGCATCATCACCGCCAACAATGTCACCTACAATGCCCGCCAAGTCGCCATGCGCCTGTCGCCACTGAGCAACAACGAAGCGCACGACGGCGAAGTCCGCACCACCACGGTGATCGGCAACGTCCGGCTCGAGGGCAACAATCAGTCGCAAAATCACAACGCCTGGGTGCAGATCGACGAAGACCGCGCTGGCTCGAAGATCTACATCGACGACAACCTGTGTGAAGACTGGGGCGGCGAAGAGTGGCCCTGCGCCCGCACTAACAGCGGCTTCAAACCGGAGTTCATCGCCACGGAGCCGCCGCTGTGGCTCAACGGACTGCAGGTGCTGCCCGCCAGTGAGACGCTGGACTTTGTGCTCGCCAACGCCGGGGCACGGCCCAAAGACAGAGACGGCACCGATCAGCGGATCATCGACGACGTCCGTAACCGGGAAGGGATCACCCCAAATTGCATCGACGCCGAGACCATCCTCTACCCCGTCTTTAACGTCAGCGGTGCGGATAACAGCATGGTTAAAGGTGATATCCCCGATTGCGACGGCAGCAAGTCCACCGCCTATGTCGGCAAGATCGCCGAGATCTTCGACGGCCGTGGTGCCGGACAGGCGCGCACCGTCGAAAGCTATAGCTGCTCCAGCAATACCGTCACCCTCAACCTGGAAAGCAGTTGGGACACCCAACCAGACAGCAGCTCACAAGTCCGGCTCCACATCGATTGCAGCAACAACCTCGGTGGCTGGCCAGAGCTCAAAGAAACCACCCGCAAGCTTGAATTGCCCAACAACTACAACGAGGTAACCGCATCGGGTTATACCCGTTTGGAAGTCTGGCTACACAGCTACTATTCCCAGGTTCAATAGGAGGCGGCGCCCCGAACTGCCGGGGCGCCTTTGCGCGGCACAATGCACGCCCATCCCCTACACTTATCCCTTGTTGTCGATCCAAATCCAAGTTGTCGAAGTGGGAGGCGGTTATGCGGTCCGTCATCGTCAAGCTAATTGGACTCATCTTCATTGTCGGGCTCCCCCTGCAATTGAATGCCGAGCCAGAAGAAACCGAAGCGATACCCGACCTGTTTGCCAAGCCGGAGACCCCGCCTGGGCAAGAAAATAAGCCCGACAAACCGGATAAACCCGATAAACCCGGAAAACCTGACGAACCCGATGAGCCGATCGATCCCGATCCCGGCGAGCCCATCTTGCCCCCGGTTGACCCCGATCCCGGCGAGCCAGGCGAGCCTATCCTGCCACCGGATCCCGACGATCCCATCCTGCCGCCGGATCCCGGCACGCCGACCGGTCCCGATCCCGGCGAGCCCATCTTGCCTCCAGTTGACCCCGATCCCGGCGAACCGGGCGAGCCCGTCATCCCGCCCGCCCCCGATATCCCCATCCTGCCACCGGATCCCGGCGAGCCCGATGATTGCGATGACATCACGCCATTGCCCATCATCCCCTGCGCCATCGGCTTTGGCATGGACACCCCGGCGGGCAGCGGCCGCCACGAAGCCACGCCCAACGCCACCATCTACAAGGTGACCAACCTCGACGCCAGCGGCACGGGCTCACTCAAAGCCTGCACCGACGCCAGCGGCCCCCGCGTCTGCATCTTTGAGGTCAGTGGCACCATCGATCTCACCAGTGTCGGCACCCTGGATATCCGCAACCCCTACATCACCATCGCCGGCCAGACTGCGCCCTCACCTGGGATCACCCTGCGCGGCGCCTCCATTCGCTGGGAGGCCCACGACGCGCTGATCCAACACATCCGCGTACGCACCGGTGACGCCATCGAAGGCCGCACGCCGGGCGATAGGGACGGGATCTATGTGATCGGCAAAGGCGACGACGAAAGCCGCCGGCCGGTCAATGTGGTGTTTGATCACATCAGCGTCAGCTGGGGCCTGGACGAGACCTTCACCGTCAAAGACACCGCCCGCAACGTCACCGTCAGCAACAGCATCATCAGCGAGGGGCTGTGGAACAACATGCACCCCAAAGGCGGCCACTCTAAAGGCCTGATGATCTCCGCCCCCAACATGCTGGTGCAGGGCAACCTCATCGCCCATATTGACGATCGTGCGCCGCTGGAGACTTCCCCCAGCATCATCACCGCCAACAACGTCACCTACAACGCCCGCCAAGTCGCCATGCGCCTGTCGCCACTGAGCAACAACAGCGCGCATGACGGTCAGGTTCGCACCACCACCATCGTGGGCAACGTCCGGCTCGAGGGCAACAACGGCTCGAGCAACCACAACGCCTGGGTTCAGATCGACGAAAAGCGCAGCGGCTCGAAGATCTACGTCGAAGACAATCTATGCGAAGACTGGGGCGGTGAGGAATGGCCCTGTGCCCGCACCAACAGCGACTTCCAACCCGATTTTGTCGCCAACGAGCCGCCACTATGGCTCGATGGGCTACAGGTGCTGCCCGCCAGTGAGACGCTGGACTCCGTCCTGACCAATGCCGGAGCGCGCCCGCTTGACCGAGATGATACCGATCAGCGCATCATCGACGACGTCTGGCATCGTGACGGCCGCACCCCGGACTGTGTTGACGACGAAGATATCCTCTATCCCGTCTTCACTGTCAGCGACGCCGACAGCGGCATGGTCAAAGGCAAGATCCCGGACTGCGACACCAGCAAATCCAGCGCCTACACCGACAAGATCGCCGAGATCTTCGACGGCCGCGGCGCCGGACAAGAGCGCATCGTCGACAGCTATAGCTGCTCCAGCAATTACGTCACCCTCAACCTGAAAAACAGCTGGGACACCATCCCCGACAGCAGCTCACAAGTTCGGCTCCACATCGATTGCAGCAACAACATCGGCGGCTGGCCCGAGTTGCGGGAAGATCAACGCACCCTGCTGCCACCGAGCAACTACAACGAGCTGATGCCCTCTGGCTATACTCGGCTGGAGGAATGGCTGCACAGCTTCTACGATCAAGTCCAATAGTCCGTCACTGGGCCGCCCTGCGGCCCGGTCTGGCGACACAGGTAAAAAAACGAGCAGAAAAATCCTACCCGCGTATACTGTGCGCCCCTGCTCTTCGCTCGTGCTCCATTGGACACATTCAGGAAGGGCGCAAACCGAATACTCCATAGGAACGTAACCCCATGGCCCAAACCAAAAAATACGATTTTCGCGTTACAGAGAAGGGCGGCAAATGGTCCGCCGCGATCGTTCGTAAAGTCACGGCACGCCGTACTGCTGTATCTAAGAAGCAGGGCGGTTTCGCCACTGAAGCCGAAGCCATCAGCTGGGGCGAGACCGAGCTGAAAGCCTTCCTGGAAAGCCTGACTGAGCGCAACAAGCGTAAAGCCGAAGGCCGTTTGGAGCGCGAAGCGGCAGCCGCCCGCGCCGCTGAGAAAGCCGAGCAGAAGGCCGCCGAGCGCGCCGCAAAGCGTCAAGCTGAGCAAGCCGATGACGATCAGGAAGAAGAGTTCGACTTCAGCGATTTTGGTGACGAATGATGTCGACCAATCTTAAGCAAGAGCTGCATCAACTGAGCAACCGCATCGAAGCGGCCAAGCGCAAGCTGCAAGCCGCTCATGAACGTGGCGATCAATCCATGATCGACAAATTCAATGAAGATATCGCGGCGCTGGAAAAGCGGATCGGCAGCAACAAAAAGACCCAGACCCGCAAGCTGGGCCACCAGTCCCACAACCTCAATCAGATGTCGTTCAAGCGTGCGCTGACCAAAGCAGAGCAGGCTGACATGGGCAAGTTGAAGAAGTCCGTTCGCGGTCTGGTGGTGGTTCACCCGATGACCAAGCTGGGCAAAGAGATGGGCCTGAAAGAAGTCACCGGTTTCGCCGCGAAGAAATTCTAAGCAAACCGACCCATCAAGGCGCTCTGTTGAGCGCCTTTTTTCTATCTATGCCGCCTTCGCTGCGCGCATAAACCCAACGCCCTATCGATGTTATCATCACGCCTTCGGTTGCATCGCTGTCCGAGCCCCGCGCAACGTGACGAGACAAGAACCCCAAGACCATGAATGAACTCTCTTTACTGATGACCTTGGCGACCGTGCACCTGGTCGCCCTTGCCAGCCCCGGCCCGGACTTTGCTCTGGTGGTACAAAACGCCAGCCGGCACGGCCGCCGCATTGGCCTGGCCATTGCGCTAGGGATCTCACTGGCCATTCTGCTCCATTCGGTGTTTGCCCTGACCGGCGTCAGCCTGCTGATCCAGCAACACCCACATCTGCCTGCCCTGTTTCGCTTGGCCGGTGGGGGCTACCTGCTCTATCTCGGGATCGATGCCCTGCGCAGCGTCTATGCCAGTTGGAACGCCGACCGGCGCGGCCAGCCGGCCAAATCGGTGGAGGAGTTGACCTCCGTGCGCGCCGCGATGACCAAAGGCTTCACCACCAACCTGCTCAACCCCAAGGCGCTGGTGTTTTTCCTCAGCCTGCTGACCAGCCTAGTGCCTATCAGCATGTCACTGAGTGGCAAACTGGTCGCCATCGCCATTCTCTGGGGTCTGTCGTTTGCCTGGTTCGCCCTGTTAGCCTGGCTGCTGACCGGTGCCCGCATGCAGCAGCGGGTGCGCAAGGCCGCGCCGGCCATTGATGGCGTTTGCGGTGTGCTGTTTGTGGTGATCGGCAGTGGCATCGTTCTGGCCACCTTTGCCTAAAGCCATCACCACAAAAGCGGCCGCGAAAGTCCCCTTTCGCGGCCGCTTTTGCTTAATCTGATTAAGCTAACTTGCGGATCTCACGGCTGATCTCAGCCCCATCATCGACCGCCAATTTCTCCAATACCGCCACCCGTTCGGCAAGCTTCTGGTTTTGCTCGACCAGCTCCTTCATCTGCTGCTGCATCGCCCTGTTGCCCCCCTTCAGCTCCGCCATCCGAACCTGATGTTGATTGTTCATCCAGGCCATGACCCCGGAAAACAATAAGACGCCCGGCAGCACCCCGAAAAACATCACCATCTGCATCACATCCATAACACGCTCCCTCTTTTATCCCAAGTTACGGATCTGCTGATCCACTTCAAAACCGCCGTCGGTGACAATGGCTTCCAATGTTTCAATCCGCGCGCGCAGGGCCTGATTCTCCTCAGCCTGCTCAGCCACCATCCGTTTTAGCGCATCCAGCTCGCCGTTATTGACCGCGCTTTCAGCCAATTTACGTTGCGTCTTGTTGTGGCTGTAATACGCCTCCAACAAATAAGCACCGCCGAAAAAAATCGCCAAGAAAGTCCAGAGCGTCATGTATCCCCCTTAACCCAATTTGCGGATCTGCTGATCCAATTCAAAGCCACTGTCGGTGACGATGGTTTCCAGCGCCGCTAAACGGACCTTCATCGCCTGATTCTCCGTCTCCAGCTGTTGCACTCGTCGCTCCAGATCCGGCGCCGTCTCACTGACGACGTCCGCCATCGCCTTATCAAACGGCCCGTCCACCAACCCCAAGGCTTTGCGCCACTGGGCGAAGCGCTGCGGCGAACGCCAAGCCATCACCATCGCTGCGGCCAACGCCAACAGCACAAAGATCAATACCAACTCTTTCATCCATCCCTTCCTCTCTGTTTACCCCAGATCACGGATAGCCTGATCCACCGAAAAACCGCTGTCGGTGACGATCCGCTCCAGCACCTCAACCCGGGCCTGCAGTTGCTGATTCTGCTGCTCCAGCTGCTGCATTTTCTGCTCAAATTCGGCTTTTTCTTTGCGGCCCAGCCCTTTGTGGCGATGTTTCATTATCTCCACCAGACAGCCCATCGTAATGGCGATCACCGCCACGATTGCCCACGAAGCCATAGTCCCACTCCCCTCGTTGCCGAACATCCAAAGCGATACCCGATCCCTGAAACATCGGCGCCACAGTGGTCCCTGTCAAGCGCCGCCCAGCCGTACTCAGCTGGGCGCCTGTCAACGCAAGCGCTGTCCCGCCGCCGCCGTACAAAGCGACAGATCAGCCGTTGCGCCGACCGGCCCAATGCGCAAGGGAACATACAAATTTCAGACCAATAAAATAAAACCATTACAAAACATAATGTTACGAGACGCACCGGCGAGGCGAGTGAGCAATTCCCCCACCCATTAGCGGATCTCACCGCCCAGCGCGCTCGGCGCTCGGCTCTGTCAGGACCGTCGAGCAGATCTCTGGTAGGTAGGGCAGTTGATGACGTGCTAAGTAAGGGGGCAGATCCACCTCTAACCAGCGCAGGGTCGGCTGCAGCAATGCCGCCCAATGCTGACGGTAAGGCTGCGCTAAGTGAGGCTGATCCACACTTGGGGCGATCAGGGCAAACTGGCGCTGGCCCAGCAAACGGTACTGGGCCAGCGGCCAAGTATCAGACGCGGAGAGCGCCGCATCGAGAAAAGGGGCCAACGGACGTTCGGCCCAGTATTCCAATCGGTCAAATTGGCAGAGTAGAGGCACCAGCACCGGGGTGGTCCAATGGGTCCAGTCGGGGCGCGCCTGGATCAGGCCGATATTGCGCAGGTGAACCTGACGCCACAACTCTTCGGCCTCCGCCCCCTCTCGCAACAGATGCCAAAACAGATACAGATCCGCCAGCACCTCCTCCGGCCAATGCTCAGGCCCATTGGACTGACGTAAGCGCTCAAGCCAGGGGCTATGTCGGGTCGCGACGTGGCCGATCTCATGGTAATAGGTCGAGCGAAAATTACGCAGCGGCGCGCCTTCATACAGCTCACTGTCGAGCAGTACCCATTGCGGCTGCTGCAAGCGGGTGGGATCGAGCAAGATCAGCGCCTCATCTTGGGAGAGCAAGGTGACGCCCCCTTGCCCTGACAACGCCTGACGCACCGAGGCCTTGAGCTCTTCGCTGGGCCACAGCTGGCCAAGTACCTGCTGCCAGCCATTAGACAGGCCGGCGCGGCACTGCTCGAACTGATCCAACCGGCACAGCTGATGCGGCGGGATCGCCTGCGCTGCGCCCCAGCAGAGCAACAGCCCCAAGGCCAAAGCAAATCGGCTTCGCACCCTGCGCGCCTTACGGTTGTGATAACACCACTGCAACCCAAACACCGCCCATAACCCGTGAAAGACTCAGGAGTTTTGAGTGTATCACATCCCATTAACCGCCCAGTCCACCCGCCAAAGCCTCCCTCCTCCGCACGACGCACAGAAAGGCGGAGCACAGGCCACTCCCGACCAGCAACCGCGCGGGCGCCAGTGCCGCATTGAGCCCAAAACTTATCCAGTCACCGGGGCTCTGGCCGCAGTTTTCGTTGCATGCAGGGCCGATCAGCCAGTAAGGTGCTGGGCAGAATCAGAACGATCCGCTCGGTGCCGGCCGGATCCCCCGTACAACGAGAGTCCCGATGCAACAAACCGCTCAATTTGACCGGCAGTTCCTACTGCCAAAGTACTGGCCCACCTGGCTGGGTGTTGGCCTGATGAAACTGCTGATCAAGCTGCCGCTGGCCAGCCAGTACCGGATCGGTGCCTGGATCGGACGCACCCTGATGAAGCTGGCGCCAAAACGCGCCGATGTCGCCCGCCGCAACCTGGCCGTGGCCTTCCCGCAGCGCTCAGAGCAGGAGCGGCAAGCGCTGCTGGTGAAGAACTTTGAAGAGACCGGCATGGCGATCTTCGACAGCGCCAACGCCTGGTGGTGGTCGGATGAACGGATCCAGCGCCATATGACCATCCGCGGCCAGGAGCACATCAACGCCGCCGCCGAAGCCGGTCAGGGCGTGCTGTTGTTGGCCGCCCACTGCCTGATGCTGGAGCCCGGCGCCCGCGTCTTTGGCCAGTTCAAAGCGGGCGTTGGCGTCTACCGCCCCCACAACAACAAGCTGATGGAATACCTCCAGGTCAAAGGCCGCTTGCGCTCCAACAAAGGGCTGATCTCAAAACGCGAAGTGCGTCAGATGGTCAAAGCCCTGCGACAAAAAGAGGTGCTCTGGTACACCCAAGATCAAGACGGCGGCCGCAAGGGCAGCGTGTTCGCCGATTTCTTCGGCGTGCCGGCCTCCACCCCGGCTGGCGCCACCACCTTGGCAAAACTGGGCAAGGCCCGCGTCCTGCCCTTCTTTGTCGAGCGTAACGCCGATCACTCCGGCTACACCATTGAGATCCAGCCGGCACTGGACAACTTCCCCAGCGGCGATGAATTCGCCGATACCCAGCGCTGCAATCGACTCACCGAGCAGTTGGTATTGAAGCGCCCGGAGCAGTACATGTGGCTGCACCGCCGCTTTAAGACCCGGCCCTCCAAGGACGATCCCAAGTTTTACTGAGCGCTGCACCGTTCGCCTTGGCCGGGCAACCGCTAGGGTGAACGGCGACTCGGGATAGGACGCTGGCCACACGCACTGCGCTCACGCCGACAGCGTGCACCTGAGCACAGCCAAACTGCTAAGCCCCCATGCGCCACTGCGGCCGATCACTGCAGCGAAAAAAGCCGGAGCCCTTGAACGGACTCCGGCAGGTATGGAAGTTAAGGCAATTGCTCGCCTTGGTTCCAATCCTGCGGCTGCCAGCGGCGGGCACGGATCTCCACCCCTTCCGGCGCGTACACCACCAGCGGATATTGGCCGCTGTGGCGCTGCAGGGATTGGCCGATCATCACCTCGACCGCCTCCTTGGGCAGATCCGGACACGCTGCCAGGGTGCTGGCATAGACGCCCGGCTCAAAGCCGGTCACTTCACCGTAGCCGTAGCCCCAGCCCTGCAGATTTTGCCAGCTCAACTCGCCTTTGCCGCGATAGCTGTTGCAAGGCGCCAACTGCGCCACCGTATAAGCCTGGATCTCAACCTGTTGCGCAACCTCAGTCCCCGCAGGGAAATGGAAGATATGTCGCACCAGCTCAGGTTTCGCTTCGAACATCCAACCGGGCTCTTTCGCCTCATTGGCGCTGACCATCAGCGGCGCGAACATCAGCATGCCCATCAACAGACGTTTCTTCATTGCAAACCCTCCGAATCATGTTGCCGCTCACTCTAGCAGCTCCATTAGAAACACCAAGGGATGGATCGGTTCCGTTCAGCCCGGCTGCAGGGTTGTATTCAATTGTATCCTCGTGCTGCGCACGACTTGGGGTGTTGTCGGCTGCGCCGTGCTGAGTCTTGTGCTGCGCACGACTTTCGCGTTAGTGGTGACGGCTGCGCCGTGGGCCTACATCGGTGAACCATAACCTGTTGTCGCGTTGGCGACGGCAAGGAGAGGGGCTCCGCCCCTCCCCACTCCCCTTTATCTCCCTTCGTCGCTGCGCTCCTCGAAGTCGACGGAGATCAAAAGCAGCGTTGCTGGCAGGTTCCGTGTGCCTACGCCCGGCTGGATCGAAGCTTACACTGCGCTCGGGCCGACACGCTTGGAGTCGCCATTTTCCCAGAGCAAAAGCGGCCAGCCGCTTTCGAAAATAGCTCCGCCAAGCTCCCGGTCGTCCCTCCCCCAACGACACTCAGCGCCGGCCTTGGGGGGTAGACATCGCGTAGAACTACATTTCAATGTCTCTAACCCTTAGGTTTTCACTCGGAACGACACGCTTGCCACTCTTTTAAAGTCAGCAGCTTTGTTTTAACAGCAGAAGCGGCCAGCCGCTTTCAACAAAGCTCCGCCAAGCTCCCGGTCGCCCCTCACCCAACGACACTCAACGCCGGACTTGGGGGCAATCATCGAGCAGAACGGCATTTCAATGTCTCTGATCCCTAGCGCCAATCGCTCTGCTCCCTCCCCCAGTTCAGGCGTTCCGTCGGAGCTTTTACTGCTCTCCGACCCAGATATTCTCTTCAAATACAGCACGGCAGCAGCCTTGTATACATTTGTATGCAGACGCTTTTTTCATCGATGGGCTTACGGTAGATTGGTGTTAACGACAGAGGATTGGAGTATGGAAATGACGTCCTGGCTGAAAAAACATGCGATCTTTATTGTGCTGATCGGGCTCTGGATCATCACCCTGTCTCGCACCTACCCTGGCACTTTCGATAATGTCCAGCAAGCCACCCACATGGGTTTCTACCTGGAACTGACCGCCCTCTGTTTGATTATCCTGCTTTATCTCATCTTTCAGGGGCCGATCCGATACCAGCACGCCACGCACCGCGCCAGGCTCAAGGACACTTTCCTCCATCGGCAGATCGCCCCGGTCCTCGCGCCCTGCGGCGGCACCATCCTCTACCAACCGGCGGACTGCCGCCATGTTGAGCAACAGCAGGCGCTGGCGCAGCTCAAGCAGGCCGCCGCGCTGTGCCATTTGGATATCGTCATCAACCTAGTGGCCAGTCCCAAGCCCTACCTGGCACTGCAGCAACAAAGTCAGCAGATGGTCGAGCTCACCGTAACCGAAGCAACCGTCAAGCGGCACGGCTGGGCCACCCTAGTTCCGCGCATCGCCCAACTCTTAGTGGTGCGCGATTTCGACAGCAGTAATGTTATCGCCAAACCCAACGAGCCAACTCCTAGCCGATACATCTTCAACCTCGGTCCAGTCACCGCCCTATGGCTTGCCCTAACCGGAAAGTGGGTCATCCGCCGCCGACTAAAAAAGCTCAGCGCCCACTTTGGGAGCCCCACTTGCCGCAATCTGACCAAGCTGAATACCCAACTCAACGCTTTTCTGACCAAAGAAAACGGCCATTGGCAGGAATAAAACCAGAAACATCCTGCCCTGCAACTCGATGCAGGGCTGGCACTGCACATGATTTCAGTGAGCTTGGCTCCATCAAACTCGGTCACATTCGTTCGGCTTGGTGCAGCAACGAATTAGCCACAAGCAACATTTCAATGTATCTGCTCCTTTCTTCCCGAATTTACTGTTTGGCGGTGACGGCTACGCCGCGGGCCTGCATCGGTGAACCATAACCTTCAGTCGCGCTGGCGACGGCAGGCCATGGGGCTTCGCCCCCTAACAACCCCGTTTGCCTCCCTTCGTCGCTGCGCTCCTCGAAGTCGGCAGAGCAAAGCGTGTTGCTGGCCAGTTCATCACGCCTGCGCCCGGCTTTTTCTTCGCTTACGTCGTGTTCGGGCCGACACGCTTGGAGATCGCTTTGTTTTAACAGCAAAAGCGGCCAGCCGCTTTCAACAAAGCTCCGCCAAGCTCCCGGTCGCCCCTCCCACAACGACACTCAGCGCCGGTCTTGGGGGATAGCCATCGAGCAAAGCCACATTTCAATGTCTCTGACCCTTTGGTCTTTTGAACGCTGACGCTCTCCAAGCGTGTCGGCTGCGGACGAGCGGAAACAAGGCTAAGGCACGCGAAAGTCAGATGCCCCGCCGCTTTGCTCGGTCTTCGCAGCGCCGGACTTGGTGGTGGCCATAGGGCTGAACCATATTTCAATGTATCTCAATGTCTCTGCCCCTTTGGTCTTTAGTTTTCTATCCTCTTCAACCATGAATCCAATTCGACTCAACCTATCTTTTTAATTCACAATTTAAAATTTAGCTTTTGCACTGAATGTCAGTCAGAAATAACATGCTCTTCAAGTTCAGGCTTTGGCTCAAAGAGATTAACTATGGACATATTTGGTACAACCAGTGCTTCAATAAGAAAATTGAGCGAGAACAATGAACAACTCTGGGATGCATATGATGAATTAAAATCTGAGACTAAATCTAAACTGGCAACAACAGAATCAGACATTGCTAAGTTAGCAGATGACGTAGATAGCATTAGAAAAAGTGCTCCAGAGCACTATAAAGAAATTGAAAAAAACAGTAGATCAATAACATCCCTACAAACTCACATAAAGAGGCGTTCAGGTGAGATTGCTAAAGATGAGAAAGCAGCCAAGGAGTCTATTGCTTCGATTGAAGAAATAAAAGAAGAATCACAGACCATTTCAGACAGTTTGAAAGAACAAAGTGAAACCATAACAACCACAGCATCAAAAATAGAAGAATATAACACTCAAATAGAATCACAATTAAAAACATGCAATGACTTGGCAAATAAGAGCGTTCTACTAACGCAAAGACTAGAAGAGTTACAATCATCAATTGAAGAAATTGAAAGCCAGTCAACTGATGCAACATCTCTAATTGAAAATATTAAAAATCTAAGACAGCAAGCTGTTAAAGAAAGAAATGAAATAAGAACATCATACGAAGATATATATGGCTATGAAACTGAAGATTACAATGAACACGGTGAGCTAATAAAAGTCAAAGGAAAAATAGAGTTCCTTGATGAGTCATATAAGAAAATCGACAATGAACTAAGCGATTTATACGAAGACAACATCAAAAAGAGCAGCAACATAACAAAGGAACTGCACAGTATTTCAGAAGGCTATGAATCAAAGTTCCAGCAATATATTTCAGATTGCCGCTCTAATTACAATAAGTCTAAAAAGCAAATCGATGATCTTCTTCCGGCAGCATTAACTGCAGGGCTAGCTGCAGCATATGACAAGAAAATAGATGATGAAATAGAGCAACTAAAGCAACATGAAAATAGTTTCCAACGTTCTATATACGTTCTAATAGCTATATCTTTATTGCCCGTACTAATAATTGTATTCAAGAATGACGGAGCCTTTGATTTAGATACTATAACCAAGCTAATTCAGGGTCTTTCACCTTTAACATTGCCTCTGTATGCGCCCGTAGTCTGGCTCGCATATTCAGCTAACAAGAAATACAAGCTTTCCAAAAGATTGATTGAAGAGTACACACACAAAGGAGTCCTAAGTAAAACATTTGAAGGTTTATCAAAACAGGTTCAAGACATCCCTGAAGGCGATATATCTCATGAGCTCAGGACAAAACTTTTATATAATCTTGTTGATGTAAACTCAGAGAATCCAGGGAAGCTAATTTCTGACTACAACAAGAGTGACCATCCAATAATGGATGTATTAGACAAAAGCTCTCAGTTAGCTGATGCCATGAGTAAAGTATCAAAAATCCCAGGTATGCAGGCTATAACTAAACGCTTAGGCGAAAAGAACAAGCAACTAATTACTGACGAGGATAGAAAAATAAGTACAACTATAGAAAATATGGACGAAAGTAAAATTGGTGACAACAAAAATACCAAACCTGCACAGACTGAAGTCGCGTAATTGAAAGTCGATACATTGAAGGTGAGGTCAGTTTCCTCGAGTCTTTTCAACCCGTGCTGAGTGCAGTGAGTCGGTGGCCGACCGGGAGCTTGGCGGAGTCATCGTGAAGACGACTGGTCGGCTTCGCTTTTCAACGATGGCGACTCCAAGCGTGTCGGCTGCTGGCGAGCGGAAACGAGGCTAAGGCACGCGAAAATCCAATGCCCCACCGCTTTGCTCTGCCGTCGAGTCGGAGGAGCGCAGCGACGCACCGAGACAAAGGGGGTTGTTAGGGGGCGGAGCCCCCTGGCCTGCCGTCGCCAGCGCGACATGAGGACTGGAGAGACACTCCAAACCCAGCACGGCGCAGCCGTCTACACAGGCGCCACCAGCCGAAGGACGGAAGAATCACTCAGAGCCAGCACGGCGCAGCCGACAACACCGAAACAATCAACCAACGCCCACGCCGCAGGCGTCAAACTAAAGCGGAACCCTGCCCGCCATGCAGGCGCAGATCGTCGATAATGGCATTCAACGCCAACCACTTATCGCCACACCACTCGGGGGCGATCAGCTCCGGCGGCTTAGCGTAAGCCGCGACGCGATGGTACACCACCTCGCGCGGGGTCTTGCGGATCAACTCGCCGCAAGTCTTCACGTAGGTGTCGAGCTGCCACAGCGGCAGACGATCGGCCCGGTACTGCTTGGCCATGGTGCTGTCCTCCACCACGTGCAGCGGGTGCAGCTTGAGGCCGTCGACGCCCACTTCCAACACCTTATCCAGAGTCTCATGGGCATGCTGTGGGGTTTCGCCCGGCAGGCCGAGGATCAGGTGAGTGCAGATCTTGATGCCATACAGTCGGGCGCGACGGACGGTATCGGCGTAGACGTCAAACTCATGGCCGCGGTTGATCTTCTTCAGGGTGTCACTGTGCGCGGTCTGCAGCCCCAGCTCCAGCCACACCTCCATGCCACGCTGCTGATAGCTGGCGAGCAAGGTGAGGACTTCGTCCGGCACACAATCGGGCCGGGTGCCGACGCAGATACCGACGATGTCGGACACCGCCAGCGCCTGCTCGTATTTGTCCTTCAATACGGCGTATTCGTCGTAGGTCGAGGTGTAGGCCTGAAAGTAAGCCATGTAGCGCTTGGGCTTGCCCGCTTTAGCCGGTTTGGCCGCGTCCAAGCGACGCTCCTTGCCCTGAGCCAACTGGTCTGCCACCGAGGCCTTGCTGCCGTGCTCGGCGCTAAACGAGGAGACATTGCAGAAGGTACAACCGCCCTTACCCAAGGTGCCGTCCCGGTTCGGGCAGGTAAAGGCCGCGTCGATGGTCAGCTTATGGATCTTCTGACCATAGCGGGCTTTCATGTATTCACCCAGGGTGTGGACGTGCAGGTTCAGCCCCATGGCTCGGCTCCCTCTATAATGGCAAGACGCCCCCAAATGGGGCGCGGTCGGTGTCGAAAAAACGCGCAACTCTAACAGATGCGACGCCGCCCTGCGCCGATCCGGATCACGCCCACCGATAACCGGGGTTTATTGGCCAATAAACCCACGCAGCGCTGGGCTGGCCTTGTCGTCAGTCACACGGCGCCTTGAGCAAACGATGCCCTGTTTTAGGGCAAAATCACCAGCGTATTTATGCGCTAACACCCCGTTATTGTGCATATTTCGCTTCGGCGTGCCGGTTTGACCCATTCCCTCCCCTTTGTCAATCCATAGCGCAATCATATGATTTCATGCTACCCAAGCGTATGGTGGTGAAGTTGACCAGATTTTTGCAGCCCATTAACTTAGAATGTTCCGCTGCATAAATATGTACTTGCACCGATTGCTCCAGAACGGTGCAAAGGCTGGAGGAACGCAATGAGCCTGTATCAACCCGGTTTCGAAAAAGAAAACTGCGGATTTGGCCTGATCGCCCATATGGAAGGCGAGAGTAGCCACCGCGTGGTCCGCACTGCCATCAGTGCCCTGGACCGATTACAACACCGAGGCGCCATTGGCGCTGACGGGAAAACCGGTGATGGCTGCGGTCTGCTGATGACCAAGCCCGACGGCTTTTTTCAGCACATCGCACAAGAAAACGGATGGCGCTTAGCCAACAAATACGCGGTCGGCATGATCATGCTGGGCCATGATCCGGTGCGTCAGGCGACCACCAAGGAGATCATCCGCCAGCAGCTCGAGCAGGAAACCCTGACGGTGCTGGGCTGGCGCGAAGTGCCGGTCAATATGGACTCACTCGGTCCGATCGCCGCGGCGGACGCACCGGCGATGTTCCAAGTGTTCGTCAATGCCCCGGTGGGCTGGCGTAGCAAGGATCTCGAGCGCCGCCTCTATATGGCGCGCCGCCGGATGGAGAAGCTGCTGGTCGATGATAAGGACTTCTATGTGTCCTCCCTGTCCGGCCGGGTCATCGTGTATAAGGGCCTGATGCTGCCCCGCGATCTGCCTGCCTTCTATCCGGATCTGGCCGATCTACGCATGGAAAGCTCCATCTGTTTGTTCCACCAGCGCTTCTCCACCAACACGCAGCCACGCTGGCAGTTGGCTCAGCCGTTCCGCTACCTGGCCCACAACGGTGAGATCAACACCATCGCCGGTAACCGCCAATGGGCGCTGGCGCGTCAATATAAATTCCGCAGCCCGCTGATCCCCGATCTACAAGAGGCGGCGCCATTCGTCAACCAATCCGGCTCCGACTCCTCCAGCCTGGATAATATGCTGGAGCTGCTGCTGGCCGGGGGCATGGACATCAAGCGCGCCATGCGCATGATGATCCCACCCGCCTGGCAATCCAACCCGGAGATGGACGACGATCTCAAGGCGTTCTACGACTTTAACTCCATGCACATGGAGCCGTGGGATGGCCCGGCCGGGGTAGTTCTGACCAACGGGCGCCACGCCGCCTGTGCGGTCGATCGCAACGGTCTGCGCCCGTCGCGCTACATCATCACCAAGGATCGGATCCTGACCCTGGCCTCCGAAGTGGGCATTTGGGATTACCAACCGGATGAGGTAGTCGCCAAGGGACGGGTCGGCCCCGGTGAGCTGCTGGTACTCGATACCTACACCGGCAAACTGTTGACCTCGTTTGAGATCGATCAGGATCTCAAAAACCGTCACCCCTACGCCGAGTGGATGAAGGTCAGCGCTCGGCGCATGGTGCCAGGCGTCGATCTGCCGGTTGAAGCCGCAGGTATGGCGGAGATGGACGCGACCGAGCTGCTGCAGTACCAGAAGATGTTTAATGTCTCGCGCGAGGAGCTGCGAGAGATCCTATGGCCGCTGGCCAATGGCGGTGCCGAAGCCGTCGGCTCGATGGGGGACGACACCCCGATCTCGGTTCTCTCGACCCAGGTACGTAGCCTGTACGACTTCTTCCGCCAACAGTTTGCTCAGGTCACCAACCCGCCGATCGATCCGCTGCGGGAAAAACACGTGATGAGCCTAGCCACCTGCATCGGCAAGGAGCAAAACCCCTTCAGCGAAACCACCGGGCTGGCCAATCGGGTGCTGTTCGACTCGCCGGTACTGCTTTATTCCGACTTCAATCAGCTGCGGGCGCTGGACAATGAACATTACAGCTCGGCCCTGATCGAGCTGAGCTACGAGCCCAGCGAAGGTCTGAAAGCCGCCATCGAGCGGGTCTGCCGCCAAGCCAAAGTCGAAGCGCAAAATGGCGCGACCATGGTGGTGCTGTCCGATCGCACCATCCATCAAGATAAGCTGCTGATCCCGGCGGCCATGGCCGTCGGCGCGGTACAGCATACGCTAGTAAAGCAACAGCTGCGCTGTGACACCAACATCATCGTCGAGACCGGCACCGCGCGCGATCCCCACCACTTCGCCGTGTTGCTTGGCTTTGGTGCCACCGCCATCTACCCCTACCTGGCGTACGAATGCATCAATACCCTGGCGCCCAAGCGCGGCGAAGCCCATCGGGTGCGTGAGCTGCTGCTCAAGTACCGTACCGGGATCGACAAGGGTTTGCTCAAGATCCTCTCCAAAATGGGGATCTCCACCGTCGCTAGCTACCGCTGCTCCCGTCTGTTCGAGGCCATCGGCCTGAGTGATGAGATCACCGAGCTGTGCTTCAACGGCGTTGCCTCACGCATTAAAGGCGCGGACTTTGTCGATATCGAGGCGGATCAAGCCCGATTGCATCAAGCCGCGTTCCGCCGTCACCAGCCGCTGGCGCACGGCGGCCTGCTTAAGTTTGTCCATGGCGGTGAATACCACTGCTTTAACCCGGATGTGGTGCAGCAGCTGCAACAGGCGGTCAACCATAATGACGCCGAGGCCTATGAGCGCTACCGCGAGCTGGTGGATCAGCGCCCGAACGCCGCCCTGCGCGATCTGATCGGCCTGGCCCCCGGCCAGGCGCCCATTGAACGGAGTAAGGTCGAGGCCCGCAACAAGCTGTTCTGGCGTTTCGACACCGCGGCCATGTCGGTCGGCGCATTGGCACCGGAAGCGCACGAAGCGCTGGCCATCGCCATGAACCGCCTGGGCGGTAACTCCAACTCAGGGGAAGGGGGTGAGGATCCGCGCCGTCTGAACAACGCCGGCAACTCCCGCATCAAGCAGGTGGCCTCCGGTCGCTTCGGCGTCACTGCCGCCTACCTGATGAGTGCCGATGTTATCCAGATCAAAGTGGCGCAGGGCGCTAAGCCCGGTGAAGGCGGGCAATTGCCCGGCCATAAGGTGTCGGCGGAGATCGCCTCGCTGCGCTTTAGCCGCCCGGGGGTAACGCTGATCTCGCCGCCACCGCACCACGATATCTACTCGATCGAAGATCTGGCTCAGCTGATCTTCGATCTCAAGCAGGTCAACCCCAAGGCCCGGGTCAGCGTCAAGCTGGTGTCCGAGCCGGGCATTGGCACCATCGCCTGTGGCGTGGCCAAAGCCAACGCCGATATGATCACCGTGTCCGGCTACGACGGCGGCACCGGCGCCTCACCGCTGACCTCCATCCACTACGCGGGCTCGCCATGGGAGCTGGGTCTGGCCGAGGTGCAACAAGCCCTGGTCGCCAACAACCTGCGCCATAAGGTACGTTTGCAGGTCGATGGTGGCCTGAAGACCGGGCTGGATGTGGTCAAGGGCGCGCTGCTCGGCGCCGAAAGCTTCGGCTTTGGTACCGCACCGATGATCGCACTGGGCTGTAAATACCTGCGTATTTGTCACCTCAACAACTGCGCGACCGGTGTGGCCACCCAAGACAAACGCCTGCGCGACAAGCACTACCACGGCACCCCAGAGAAGGTGATGGCCTTCTTCCAGTTCGTTGCCGAAGACGTGCGCGGCCTGATGGCCGAGCTGGGTGTCAGCGAGTTCAATGATCTGATCGGCCGCAGCGATTGGCTCGCTCAGTTGCCGGGTCAAACCGAGCGGCAAAATAAGCTGGATCTGGCCCCGATCCTCGCCCAAGCGATCCCCTCGGAGCACACCCACAGCTTCAATACCGAGCTCAACCCGCCTTTGGATAAGGGCCTGCTCAACAAGCAACTGCTGACGCTGGCGGCGCAAAACGTGGCCGACAAGCAAGATGGCTACTGGCAGCTGCCGATCCTCAATACCGATCGCTCGGTAGGGGCCACGCTGGCCGGCCATATCGCCGCCACATGGGGCAATCAGGGATTGGCGGCGCAAAATCTGGAGTTCCACTTCAGCGGCACCGCAGGGCAAAGCTTCGGCGTGTTCAATGTCGGTGGCCTGAAGCTGGTGCTGTCCGGCGACGCCAACGACTACGTCGGCAAGGGCATGACCGGCGGCGAGCTGGTGGTGAAAACCCCACCCGGAGTGGCCTACGACAGCCATGAGTCGGTGATCATCGGCAACACCTGTCTGTATGGCGCCACCGGCGGTAAGCTGTTCGCATCGGGTCAGGCCGGCGAGCGGTTCGCCGTGCGTAACTCCGGCGCCATTGCGGTGATCGAAGGCTGCGGTGACAACGGCTGTGAATACATGACCGGCGGCGTAGTGGTGATCCTCGGCGAAACCGGGGTCAACTTCGGTGCCGGCATGACCGGCGGCTTCGCCTATGTGTTCGATCAGCACAACGACTTTGAGCGTCGCATCAACGGCGAGCTGGTGGAGACCCTGTCGGTGTCCGAGCCGATGATCCAGCATCACCTCAAGCAACTGCTGCAGGCACACTATGACGCCACCGGCTCCGAGCGTGCCGCCGACATTCTGGAAGATCTGACCCACTGGCTGCCCCGCTTTAAGCTGGTCAAGCCCAAGTCCAGCCAGATCAGCGATCTGCTGGCCATTCAACAAAACAACGAACTGAAAGTTCAGGCGAGCTAAGGGAGCGAATATGAGCAACGTCTTTCAATTCCTGGACGTCGAACGTCAGGATCCAAGCAAGCAAGATCTCGCCCTGCGCAAGCAAGCCTTTGTCGAGATCTACCAGGATTTCGAGCAGAAGGAGGTCAACCATCAGGCTGACCGTTGTCTGGACTGTGGCAACCCCTACTGTGAGTGGAAGTGTCCGGTTCACAACTACATTCCCGACTGGCTGCGCCTGATCAAGCAGGGCCGGATCCTGGAAGCGGCGGAGATGTCGAACCAGACCAACACCCTGCCGGAGATGTGCGGTCGGGTCTGCCCGCAGGATCGCCTGTGTGAAGGCGCCTGCACCCTCAACGAGGAGTTTGGCGCGGTCACCATCGGCAACATCGAAAAGTACATCACCGACACCGCCATCAGCATGGGCTGGAGCCCGGATCTGTCCGGGGTGATCGCCCGCCCTGAGCACATCGCCATCGTCGGCGCTGGCCCGGCCGGGCTGGGTTGTGCCGATATCCTAGTGCGCAACGGCGCCAAGGTGACGGTGTACGATCGCATGCCGGAGATCGGCGGCCTGCTGACCTTTGGCATTCCCTCCTTCAAGCTGGAAAAATCCGTGGTACGCCAGCGTCGCGCCCTGATGGAGAAGATGGGGATCGAGTTCAAGCTCGGCGTCAACATCGGCAGCGATATCAGCTTTGCCGAGCTGGCTGACAAGCACGATGCGGTCTTCCTCGGCCTGGGCACCTACAAGTCGATGCAGGCCAACCTACCGGGTGAGGCCGCCAAAGGGGTTTATCAGGCACTGCCTTACCTCATCGCCAACACCGCCCAGCTTGAGGGCTATGTCACCGAGCACGACTTTGTCGATCTCAAAGGCAAGCGAGTGGTGGTACTGGGCGGCGGTGACACCGCGATGGATTGTGTCCGCACCGCGGTGCGCCAAGGCGCCAGCAGCGTCCAATGCGCCTACCGTCGCGACGAGGCCAATATGCCGGGCTCGCGCAAAGAGGTGCAAAACGCGCGCGAAGAGGGGGTGGAGTTCCTGTTCAACCGCCAGCCGTTGGCGATCGAGACCGGGCCAGAAGGTCAGGTCATCGGGCTCAAGTGCTGCGAGACCGCGTTGGGCGAGCCCGATGAAAACGGTCGTCGTCGGCCTGAGCCCATTGCCGGCTCCGAGCATATTCTGGCCGCCGATGCGGTGCTCATCGCCTTTGGCTTCCAGCCAAGTCCTCCAGGCTGGCTCGGCGAGCAAGGCATTATCACCGACGAATGGGGCCGAGTGCGTGCACCGGAGGGCGGCAAGTTTGCCTTCCAAACCAGCCACCCAAAAGTGTTTGCCGGGGGCGACATGGTGCGCGGCTCAGACTTGGTGGTCACCGCCATCGACGAAGGCCGCAAAGCTGCCGCTGGCATGTTGGATATGTTTGACGCTCAGCTGAGCTGATGGCTCTGCCCGACTAAAAACGCCGCCCGCTCTTTAACGAGCTGGCGGCGTTTTTGTTTGTTTTTCTTTTGGCTTTGCCTTTCTCAGTATTCAGTATTCATCGCGCGCAGCGTTCTGTACTCATCTTTTCTTTGGTGGACGGCTGCGCCGTGGGCCTTCGGTTTTGAGTTTAAGTGGGTTTGTCGCGCTGGCGACGACAGGTCATGGGCTTCGCCCCCGACACCCCCTAACCTCCATCGGTGCTGGATCCTCGCTCCCATCGATGTCCGCTGTGGCACCGGCCAGAGTCGCCATCCTTGGCTCCGCTGGCCTTTGCGGCAGTCCCTGCCTTCAGCCTTACTCCCATCGACTCTACTCGGGCGCCTCAAAGTCGACCAAAAA
This sequence comes from Ferrimonas pelagia, assembly GCF_039543565.1. Lineage (NCBI taxonomy): Bacteria > Pseudomonadati > Pseudomonadota > Gammaproteobacteria > Alteromonadales > Ferrimonadaceae > Ferrimonas > Ferrimonas pelagia. Next base: position 36,097 of record NZ_BAABJZ010000020.1, read on the forward strand.
TCAGAAAACAGAACGGTGGGGGACCTTGCATCTGCCTCTGGCTCTAAATAACTGATCCTAATTGTGCTCCAGTTTCTGCAATCCATGACCACCACCCGGGAATGGTGAGGCGTTGTTCATGAAGTACTTCACCCGCCTGATTAGTTGCCACATGTGCTTGCACCGATGA
>NZ_BAABJZ010000021.1:0-21592 GCF_039543565.1 Ferrimonas pelagia
ATCTTCAATAACGGTGAGGTGTTCAATCAGGGTCATTTGGGGGGGATCTATGATGACGGAGAGCCCGATTAGATCACAGCAGATCGCTGGTATCAACTTCCATTAACAAAGTACGATCCCGCCCTGTCCGTTAGACGGAGCGGTTTTAGTGGTTCAGGTTGCGAACCCGGTAGGGTTCTGGTTGTTCAATTTCGAGATCCAATGGTTTCCAGCTCAGGGCGTAGCGCAGTGGCTCCGATCCTTTGCGGGACAGAGGGCAACTGGCCAGCCGTAACCAGTCGGCGTTCAGTAGCTCATCGCGCGCCTTTTTCAGGGCGGGCTTGGTCCAGCCTCGCGAACCAAAGTAGGCATGGGTCAGCAGGAGTTCGCCGTTGTTGTGGCCGTTGTATTGAGCGGCCACCTCCCACAGCAGGGCTTGGGCCGGTTTGCTCAAGGCCAGATAATCCGGATGGCTGAGGATTATCTTCAGCACTTGGGCAAACTTGCTCTTCTTGCCCTTGTCACCTGGCAACTGCACCTTTGTCTTGTGCCGCGCACTGGCGGGTAGCTTCGTGGGATCCGCATCGATGGCTTGCCAACCCAGCCCATAAAGGTTCGGAGCCTTGCGGCTGGTCTGCGGGCGGGTCTTACGCAGCAGCTCTGAGGTCTCTAGCTCGGCAATCGCCTTACGCAATTGGTCCCGCTTCCAGCCAAGCGCCAGCATGGGCTGTTCCGCTAAGTGCAGGTCACCGTTGTTTTGGCCGTTGTATTGCCCTCCGGCCTGGATGAGCAGAGCGCGGCAAACGGGCCGTAAGCTCTGGTACTGTTGGCTGTCGAGCACGAAGTGCGGCAACTTGAAAAAGCTCAAGGTCGCATTGCCACGGCCATTGGGCATTTTGTTACTCGATTGATGGATCGCCATGACATGCTCCCCGCAAGAGTGGATAGGCTATTTAGCCCGATAGAAACGTCGGAGTTAGGCGATAGGGTTCGGCCAGGTCTGCGGGTTCTCGCACCATTGAAGGACATCACCAAGGCGCCAGACGACGGAGCGGTTACCGAGCTGGCGGCGCTGAGGGAAGCGGCCCTGCTTCTCCAGCTTGTAGCGCTGAGAGCGGCTCAGGCTGGTGAGGGTTTTGCACTCAGATTCACGGATCTGGCGAGCGGGATGGTAGAGAAATTGTGACTTGTTCATGGTTGGCTCCAACGTTTGTTGTTTGCGTTGAAGCCATTAACTCGTGAGCCAGATTCAGTTGATTGGAAAAAGATCCAAGGAAAAACTTACATGACTAACTGCCAGAATGACGGTTAAGCGCGATGGTGTGAGTGTGGTGCTCACTGCATTCGTTTAGTGGCGAGAACTGTGCCTCAAAGGCATTGGCGTTTTCCAAAGGGCGATAGCCAGGATTGGCGTCAATGGCTTGCCGGGTCTGCTGGATAAGAAGGCCTATCTCTTCACGTCGTTTGGAAAAATCAGCGGCCAGTGTTTTCGCATTGTAACCCCAGCTATTCGCCCGGCAGTAGCTCTCGAAACGCTGGTAAGTGCGAGCGGCTGCCTCTTGAATTGTGTTACCGCACTCCTCAACGAGGAGCCATACCGACATCAGCAAAACATCACTATCCAGCCCTTTGCTGGCTTCCTTGCGGAGAGTGGACGGTAACAGTAGGCCGGAAACTTCCTCACCGCGGGCGATGCGCTGGGTTACCTGGCGGAAGTTTTTTTGGATCTCCGGTGGGAGGTACATGGAAAAGTACCCTGCTAAATGGTCGGCCTCGAACAGGTAAGCGGCATTTCCTGATTTAAGATACAGGTTGTTCAGCGTATAGAGGTGGGGTAGCAGCAGGTGTTCGGCTTCTTGTTGAGTGGTTTCAGAGACATGATCGTAGAAAAGCAGAGGGTCTTCTGGAAGAAAATTTGCTTCCTGCTCATATTTTTCTTGGTGCTGATTGCTCATACATTCCCTTCAAAGAGTTGGCGCTAAAAACTCAGTATATCGGGGGCTTCAGTTGTATAAATGATGCCTAGAGCGAGCTTTAAGCAATTAACTCGGGGTACATGGCGGGGTACATATAAACAAAAAAGCCGATTTCATTTCTGGAATCGGCTTTTAATTCAATGCATTAGATGCACTGTTTAGTTCATGCCGTACTTTTTCAGCTTCTTACGCAGGGTACCGCGGTTGATACCCAGGATGTTGGCTGCGCGGGTCTGGTTGCCGCGGGTGTACTGCATCACGATGTCCAGCAGAGGCTGTTCAACTTCACACAGAACCATTTCGTACACTTCAGACGCTTCTTGGCCATCCAGTTGAGCAAAGTAGTTGCTTACGGCGCGCTTGACGGAGTCACGCAGCAATTGCGGCTTAACGGTACCGTTTGGAGTTTCGATCTGACCGACGGTCAGTTGGTGCGCTTCAGTAAAGGAGTTCTGCTGATCAAACATACTGTCTTTGCTCTGTCTCTTAACTATCAAATTGTACGAAAAAGCCGGCTAGGGCATCGCGCTGCGCGGCGGCCGAATCCAACTGGTTGAATTGGCGACGCAGTTCCGGTTGTTGTTGGTGATCCAGGTACCAGCCTACATGCTTACGAGCAATGCGCATGCCGCGCTCATCGCCGTAAAAGTCATGGAGGGCCTCAAGGTGCTCCTGCATCAGGGCCTGGCGCTCCGCTTGGGGCGGGGGCGCCAGATGTTGTCCGGTTTCCAGGTAGTGGGCGATCTCGCGAAAGATCCATGGACGCCCCTGTGCCGGACGCCCAATCATCAGGGCATCCACACCGGTTTTGTCCAATACCTGTCTGGCCTTCTCCGGGCTGTCGATATCGCCATTGGCGATGACAGGGATGGAGATGGCCGCTTTTATGGCCGCGATGGTGTCGTACTCGGCTTCTCCCTTGTACATGCATTGACGGGTACGTCCATGCACGGCAAGCGCCGCAATGCCGCTTTGTTCGGCAATACGGGCGATGTCGACACCATTACGGCTGTCCGGATCCCAACCGGTTCGGATCTTGAGGGTCACTGGAACCTCGACCGCCGCAACGACGGCGTTGAGGATCTGACTGACCAGATCCGGGTGGCGCAGCAGTGCTGAGCCAGCCAGCTTCTTATTAATTTTTTTCGCTGGGCAACCCATATTGATGTCGATGATCTGGGCGCCACGTTCCACATTGAAACGAGCGGCCTGAGCCATCAACTCGGGTTCACAGCCTGCGATTTGAACGGAGCGGATCCCGCTCTCTCCGCTGTGGTCCATCCGCGACATTGATTTCTCTGTTTTCCAAACCAAAGGGTTGGAAGAGAGCATCTCTGACACAGCCAGTCCGGCACCAAGCCGGCGACACAAACGGCGAAAGGGAAGATCAGTAACGCCGGCCATCGGCGCCACGATCAGCTGGTTATCCAGTTGATAGGGTCCAATTTTCATGGTCACTAGAGCCCGCATCCGAAACAAGGGGGCGAATCTTACTCTTTTTTTGGGGGCCTGGGAAGGTCAGAAAATGAACGCGGCGCATATTTTTTCGCTTGACTTCTTTCTGAGCAAAGCCTTTAGGCTGGGGCGAAGCCAAGTTAGCGGTTGCTCACTTTCAGCTTTGCCCCTGGCTTGCCTAAATTTTCACCAAAAGAATGCGCTTATCGTTTGGTGCCATCGAGGCGACACCAATCGCCTTCGATGGCGGTTGGGTTGAGGTCAAACCACTGGCCGTAGATGGCGCGCAGTTCTTCCGCTTGTTCCTGCAGCAGACCGGACAGGGCCAATTGCCCGCCTTGCTTAACCAGTGCGCTGATCACCGGTGCCAATTCGCGCAGTGGGCCGGCCAGGATGTTGGCGACCACGACGTCGGCCTGGATGTTGTCGGGCTGATCCTTGGGCAGGTAGACGGTGAGCTGATCTTTGACGCCATTGCGCTCGGCGTTGTCGGCGGAGGCGGTCAGGGCTTGAGGATCGATGTCCAGGCCCACCACGTCGGCGGCACCCAGCTTGATGGCGGCGATGGCCAGAATGCCGGAGCCACAGCCAAAATCGACCACGGACTTGGCCGAGAGATCGAGTCCGTCGAGCCAGGTCAGGCACAGTGCGGTGGTCGGGTGGGTGCCAGTGCCGAAGGCCAGACCGGGATCGAGCAGGACATTAACGGCGTCCGGCTCTGGGGCTTCACGCCAGCTTGGGCAGATCCACAGGCGGCGACCAAACTGCATGGGATGGAAGTTCTCCATCCATTCACGCTCCCAGTCTTTGTCTTCCAGCGCTTCGACTTTATAGGTCATTTGATTGGCCAGCTCGGGCAGTTGTTTGAGCTGCTCGATCACCGGCTTCATGTCGACGATGGCGTCAAACAGGCCGACCACGTCGGTATCGCCCCACAGGCGGGTTTCGCCCGGCAGTGGCTCAAATACCGGGGTATCTTGAGCATCCAGGAAGGTAACGGACGCCGCGCCCAGCTCCATCAGGGTATCGCTGATGGTATCGGCGGATTCGGCGGTGGCGTTTAAGCGCAGTTGGATCCAAGCCATGTTGTTCTCTGATCTGTCTAATAAGGAGTGGGCGAATTGTAATGGCTGGCGGCACGATCGCCACTGTTTTCCCCGATTCGCTGTTCTTGTGGCTTTTTGTGATCTTGGTTGTGCATCTTGGTCAAACCAATTTGCAGCGTCCAAAAACTTGATCACCATCAATCGAAATGGCCTATGCGAACAGTAGTGTTGACTAAATTGTTTCCTTCAGGCAGCGAAATAATGCGAAAACTGTTAGAGCTCGGGCGTGGCCCTGCACGGATGGATCTATTGCAGGGGGCGACAGGATTGGCATTAATGCTGTTTCTGTTGGTTCACTTACATATGGAAGCCAGCGTTTTGCTGGGGACAGACGCATTTGATGCGGTGGCTTGGTTCCTGCACGCGGGCTGGGCGGATCCCACCGGGGTGGGTTATGGCTTTATGGTGGTGCTGGCGGTGCTGGTGGTGTCGGTTTTGCTGATCGGCCATGTGCTGGCGGTGCTGCGACGCTTACCCACTGAATGGCGCCAAGTGCAGGCGCTGCGCCAGCATATTGATGTGGTTAAGCACGATGGCACGCGTTTGTGGCTGACGCAGGTGGGCTCAGGCGTGGCCTTGATGATTCTACTGCCTATCCACTTGGCAACCATGATGACGCAGCCACATAGCTTGGGGGCGGAGCCGTCTTCTTTACGGATCGTGTTTGAGGGCGGCTGGTTTCTTTATGGCTTGTTGTTGCCTGCCGCGGTGATCCACGGCATGGCGGGCGTGGTGCGTCTGTGGCTGAAATGGTGTCCCTATGCCGAGCCTCGGTTTGATGGCCGACGTTGGGGTCGCCGGTTTGCCATCTATCTCTTGGTGCTCGGCTCGCTGAGTCTGTTAATGCAGGTGTATAACGGCCTGTTTCTGTTTGGAGCTGCGGCATGATGAAAACCGTATATACCGATGCATTGGTGATCGGCGGGGGCTTGGCGGGTTTGCGGGTGGCCTTGGCGTGTAAGGCCCGGGGTCATGAAGCCATTGTCCTTTCGCTGGTGCCTGCCAAGCGCTCCCACTCTTCCGCCGCTCAAGGCGGGATGCAGGCCAGTTTGGGCAACTCTGTTAAGGGGCAGGGAGATGGTGAAGATCTCCACTTCCAGGATACGGTCAAGGGCTCGGATTGGGGCTGCGATCAAGCTGTGGCGCGGATGTTTACCCATGTGGCGCCTAAGGCGGTCCGTGAGGCAGCCAATTTGGGCGTACCTTGGAGCCGGGTGAAGGCGGGGCCGCGTAAGACGGTGGTGAACGCTGAGCCGGTTATTTTGCAAGAACCGATGGCGGCCCACGGGCTGATCCAGGCGCGGGATTTTGGCGGCACGGCGAAGTGGCGAACCTGCTACACCTCCGACGGCACGGGCCATTCGGTGCTGTATGCGCTGGATAATCAGGCGATCGGGGCAGGCATTGAGATCCATGAGCGGGTCGAGGCGCTGCGCTTGATCCACGATGGCGAGCGCTGTCATGGCGCCATCGTGCGGGATCTGATCAGCGGCGAGTTGATCGCCTATCTGGCGCGCACCACGACCATGGCGACCGGGGGCTGGGGCCGTTTGTGGGCGGTGTCCACTAATGCTGTGATCTGCGAAGGAACCGGCGCGGCGTTGGCGCTGGATGCGGGTGTGGCCTTAGGTAACCCCGAGGCGGTGCAGTTTCACCCCACCGCCATTGTGCCTGTGGGCATTCTCACCACTGAGGGTTGCCGCGGTGATGGCGGGATCCTGCGGGATGTCGATGGCCATCGCTTTATGCCCGACTATGAGCCGGAGAAGAAGGAGCTGGCGTCGCGAGATGTGGTGTCGCGGCGGATGACCGAGCATATGCGTAAGGGCAAGGGGGTGCCGAGCCAATATGGTGATCATCTCTGGCTCGACATCACCATTCTGGGTCGAGAGCATATTGAGAAGAACCTGCGTGAGGTGAAGGAGATCTGCGAGAACTTCTTGGGGATCGATCCGGCCGAGGAGTGGATCCCGGTGCGGCCAACCCAGCATTACTCGATGGGGGGCGTGCGCACCGATCCCAATGGCGAGAGTGATGGACTGAAAGGGCTGTTTGCCGTGGGTGAAGCGGCTTGTTGGGACATGCACGGCTTTAATCGATTGGGCGGCAATTCGCTGGCGGAGACGGTGGTGGCCGGGATGATCGTTGGTGATAAGGTGGCCGACGCCTGTGAGTGCTACGCCATGGGCGAGTCGACGTTGGCACGACAGCATGCTGCAGTGGTGCAGGCGGAGATCGATGCGCTGCTGAGCGGTGATGATGGCGCGTCAGTGGTGGCACTGCGGCAGCGCATGGAAACCCTGATGATGGAGAAGGTGGGGATCTTCCGTAATGGCGCGGCGTTGGCGGAGGCGGTAGAAGAGTTGACGCTGCTGGCGCAACAAAGTCAGCGGCTCAAGCTCAGCACCAGTAAACGCCACGCCAATCCCGAACTGGTTGATGCGCTGCGGTTGCGTAAGATGCTGAAGGTGGCGTTGTGCATTGCCACGGCCGCACGAGAGCGGACCGAGAGTCGCGGTGCGCATGCGCGGGAGGACTTCCCGGAGCGCAATGATCGCGATTGGTTGAAGCGTACCTTGGTGCGCTGGCCGGAGTCGCAAGCTGCGCTGCAGGTGGAGTATGAGTCGCTGGATGTGATGGCCATGGAGATGCCGCCGGGCTCACGTGGCTATGGTAAGGATCTGGTGATCGCGCATCCGCACACCGCGGCTCGGCTGGCGGAGATCGCCGCGTGGGATCAAGCGAATCCGGATGCGACACCGAAGCAGCGCCAGCAAGCCTTGTTGCCAGCTGTATTTGCCAGCCTGCTGCCTGAGCATTTGCGCGGGGACAATGTGCGCCGTGAGGGTCAGGTTCCCGTTCCTTTAAAGGCTGAGGCGGCAAAGTTAGCTGGGCTGATAAGCCCCAACCAGAATGACGAGACGATTGAGGCCGAAGCGGCCGAAGTAGCCGGAGAGCAAGTATGACCCAGCGTACCCTGACGTTTGAGATCTTCCGGTTTGATCCTTTCGAGCCGGGCGATAAACCGACCATGCAGAGTTTTGAGTTGGAGGAAGCGCCGGGAATGACGGTGTTTGTGGCGCTCAAGCAGCTGCGCGAGCAGCAAGATCCCAGTCTGCAGTTTGATTTTGTCTGCCGCGCGGGGATCTGTGGCAGTTGCGCCATGGTGATCAACGGCGTGCCGACCCTGGCGTGTCGCACGCTGACGGCGAACTACCCACAAGGGCGGATCAAGCTGATGCCGCTGCCTGGCTTTGAGTTGATCGGCGATCTGTCGGTCAATACCGGCAAGTTTATGCGCCAGTTGTCTGAGCGGATCGGCGCTTGGCTGCATCCGAAAAAGGCGGTGCACAGTTTCGATGCCATCGAGCAGAAGATGGAGCCGCATTTGGCGGAGGCGATCTACGAAACCGAGCGCTGTGTTGAGTGTGGATGCTGCGTGTCCGCTTGCGCCACGGCGCAGATCCGTGAAACCTTTGTCGGTGCCGTGGGGATGAACAAGGTGGCGCGCTTTGCCCTGGATGATCGTGATGTACGGGAAGTGGATGATTTCTATCACGTGATCGGCGATGAAGACGGGGTGTTTGGTTGCATGACCCTACTTGGATGTGCCGATACCTGTCCGAAAGATCTCAGTCATCAGGCCCAGATCGGCTACCTGCGACGTAAGCTGGCGTTGCATCCGCGGATCATCTAACTATTTGACGCAGGCAGAGATGCGATAGCCCAACGGGGAGCGAACGCTCCCCGTTGTCGTGTTGAGACGTTTTATGGACGCACCCCCCCTTTGCGCAGAGATCCCTGCTTCATTGCGCCATCTTTGGCCTTTCCTGCGGCATTTCCTGCTCCTGCGGCATTTCCTGCGGCCTTTCCTGCGGCATTTCCTGCGGCCTTTCCTGCGGCCTTTCCTGCGGCCTTTCCTACGGCCTTTCCTGCGGCCTTTCCTGCGGCCTTTCCTGCGGCCTTTCCTGCGGCCTTTCCTGCGGCCTTTCCTGCGGCCTTTCCTGCGGCCTTTCCTGCGGCCTTTCCTGCGGCCTTTCCTGCGGCCTTTCCTGCGGCCTTTAGTCAGGGCTGAAGGCCCTATACAACGCCTTAATTTTACCTATCGTGGGCGGCTTACCTGCGTGATTTAATAAAAAGATGCAATAGGGTGCGATTGATTTTTGCGTGAGGCTCATTCGTGATCTAGGTTGGATTTTGAGGGCAATTTAAAGACTTATCTAACTGGAGCTGAGCGATATGAAAATGAAATCTGCGATCTGTTTACTGACGTTGTTGCCGTGCTGGGCCAGTGCCCAGCTTGATCCGGAACTGGCGCAATTCCAGGCTCTGATGGGAACGACTTGGAATGGTGAGTATCAGGTGGCCGTCAACTCAAAGGTCAACACTGAGGTGGTGCTCTGGGAGGAGGCATTACAGGGCAATGCGGTGCGCTACAGCCACAGCATGAATGATGGGGAATATCAGGGTGAGATCCTGTTTGTTTGGAATGCGGAGAGTGAGCAGGTCGAGTTTACCTACCACACCACCGCGGACTTCTTCAGTCATGGCATGGTAACGCAACATGACAACGCCTTTGTCTTTCACCACTTCTTGCAGGGCGCCGATCCGGGCTTTGAGGAAGTGAAAACTGAGATGGTGATGCTGCCTAACGGCCAGATCCGTACGCAACCCTTTTATCTACAAGACGAAGGCTGGAAGCCAGGCGATGTGGCGCTGTTTACTCAGGCACAATGAGGCAGGATTCGCACCAACGTTGGGATCTACAAAATAGAAAACCCGCCAAATAATGGCGGGTTTGTTTACTAAACCAGAAGGGCGTGCCGCGAGAACGCGACACGAAAGAGCCTCTGCCAATCCATGTCTAACGCATAGCCGCCAGTTCCGACAATGTCAGTGTACCCAGAAGCACGGAAGACGAATTTGCCCACTCTCTGGCTTTCCCAGTTATCAATGTCTGCATCAAAGTAGTCCCACAGCCTATCAATAATATATTTTACGACACTGCTTTGGTTACCGGCTCTGACCATAACAGCGTGAGGCTGAAGTAGGGAGCTTCAGCCTCATCGGGTTCAGAATTTACCAGGTAATGCGGACATTATCGGTATAGATCACCCAGTGATTGTCTTGCCACTCTGCCTCACCATTGAGAGCGGAATGGAAGCCAATCTCAGCCTGCTGGCTGATGGCCATCAGCTTGAAACCGGTATGATCCGGGAGTAATTCGCACTTAAGCACCTGTTGAGCGCCTCCATACTGGCGGGCATTTTGATCTGAGCCGTGCAATCGACTGTCTTGAGCCGCGCCGTGCAAGCGGGCCCCTTGGTCGGCCCCATGCAAACGACTGTCTTGGTCGGCCCCATGCAAACGACTGCCTTGATCTGCTCCGTGCTGGCGACTGCCTTGATCTGCTCCGTGCTGGCGATTGGCTTGGTCGGCCCCATGCAAGCGACTGCCCTGATCAGCGCCGTGCTGCCGACTGTCTTGGTCGGCCCCATGCAGGCGGCTGCCTTGGTCCGCCCCGTGTAGCCGGCTGTTTTGATCGGCGCCATGTAGGCGACTGCCTTGATCCGAACCATGTTGGCGGTTGTTTTGATCGGCGCCAAATGCCCGCTTAGGCAGACACTGCATGGGGATCCGGTACCAGTTCTTTCCAATCTTCAATTCCGGCCCATTCGCGCTGTAGACCGCGCCCGGCAGACTGAACATGAGGGCCGTAAAACCGGCCGCAATTCGGTTTTTCATAAGGCTCACCTTGTCTTACAGCGGATAGGTCGAGAGCCACAAAGACCAAGCATACCAATTGTGGTTTTGATCTGCGCTGCGGGTATAGGTCTGCTTCCACTGCATTTTTTCCCAAGTCACTGCGGTGACGCCATCTCTGGCAGCCTGAATTTTACTGTCAGGGATCTGTAACATGTAAGAGCGGGATGCTGGGCCATAAGCGGCAGCGATCGCTTGGTTGAAGACCAGCACACCGTATAGAGGCTTGTCATACCCATCCTGATAGATCAGCACGCGTTTGGCACCGTTGCGCAGGGCCATGTCGTAATGCTCAAGCATTTTCGACTCTTTGGTGAAGGCGTTCACGGCGTGCGTCCAGTCGAAAACATCGAAGGGGGTGGCAAAGCGCTCGCCACCGATAAGTTCAAAGCTGCCGTCTTCTGCGACGATGCGTACTCCTTCATTGACGAATATGCCGCCTGGAATGGCGACGGCTGTTTTGTTGGTGGTATCAATATTGGGAGGCGGGCTACTGGCGCAGCCTAGCGCTAAGATAAAAAATGCGGCGATAAGACTGATGCGTTTCGTGATGAGGCTCATGGTTGTGCTCCTGCAGTTTGGATTTCCCTATGGGTGTTGAGTATGTGCGCTCGGGTTTGGCGAGCGTAAGTTTGGTTGGTCTGATTGAAGGGCTCGATGCACCCAGATCACGGTTACGGTCATAGCGATCAGATCAGCGATGTCGAATGTGCCCCAGCGGGGCTGAAAATATTGAAGTGCTTCGATGGCCCACGCAAAAAGGAGTGCAGGCCAAAGAGAGTGAAACTGTGCGTAGCGATGAAAGGCGATGGTCAGTGCCGCAGCCCAGCAGATATCGGCAAAAACGTCGCTTACTATCGGCAGTTGGGCGATCAACCCTCCACTGCGCTCGGGCCAGTCACACCAAGAGTGCAGTAGCATTCTTTCAAGCAGCGTCGTTGGGCGCCATAGAAGGTAACTCAAGAGCCCCATGGCTAGAGTAAGGCTTAACCAAAGTGGTGCCATTCGTTGAAACAACATGTTGCCCATAGTCTTAGTGGCTTATTGGTGTCACTACCGACTATATGTGATTGAAAATCCCTCTGTCCAGAGAGAGTGTGGATAAACTGAGTGTGATTGCCGCTTGAACTATGCCTGAATGCTATTCGGTGTTTGTGTTTCGTTTTAATTTGATGGGACAGAGCAATCGGTGTTGCTAAGCGGGGTGGAGGGACCCTTAGGCGCTTTTGTTCGAGGCGCCGACTCAGCTAGCTGAGTTTGGGCTTGATGGCGCGTCGAGAGGAAACCGCCGCTTGAGCGCTTTAGCGTGGCATAGGAGCCAATGACTACAGGGCCGTTGTGAGCATAACGACATGGCAGCTGATTGAATCTATGAGCTTAATTTCCAGTCAAAAGATACAAGTTGGTTCCTGCACTGCTTTAGATTTGCAATGAAAAAACTCGCAAATGAAAGTGTGCGGGCGTACGCTCAATGGAAAGTAACTTGATCTTTAAATGTTATAAGGTGAGAGGGTTTCAGGGATGAAAAACCGATTGCAATCGATGTCCATTCTCTGCGCTTTGATGGTATCAGGGTGTTCGGCCACGATAGACAGTAAGGAGCAGCTTTCCGACGGGCGGTATATGGTTAAAACGGTAGGTTACACGATTTATATCTCGGATGAAGCGATGATAGCGGCGTTGGCGGAGCAAGCCGAGAAAGTCTGTGCGCCATTAAATTTTAAGTTTGATGGTGAAAAGGAGGCTGGAGTGGTCCCAACAACAATTGGGGAGGACAGTGGCATCCGAGTTCAGCCCCATATGCCAGAAGGTAGTGCCTATGGTCTCGTCCAGTGCCAAGATTGAATCCAAAACTGCAGTGAGGGTGTAAGCGCCTTTGAGCTGCCGATACAACGACATCATGTGCCATTTAGCCGTACAGGAAATAAAAAGCCCGCCATTTTATGGCGGGCTTTGCTTATTAAACCAGTCGCTTACTTCTCGGCTTCCAGTTTCTTCTCCAGGTAGTGGATGTTGGTGCCACCGTTCTGGAAGTTTTCATCGGCCATGATCCGCATCTGCAACGGCACGTTGCACTTGATCCCATCGACCACCAGCTCGCGCAGGGCGTTGCGCATGCGGGCGATCGCGATCCCGCGGTTTTCACCGTAGGTGATCAGCTTGCCGATCATGGAATCGTAATGCGGCGGTACGGTGTAACCGGCGTAGATATGCGAGTCCCAACGAATGCCCATGCCACCGGGTGGGTGGAAGTGCTCGATCTTGCCTGGAGAAGGCATGAAGGTGTTGGGATCTTCGGCGTTAATGCGGCATTCAATGGCGTGGCCACGGATCTGTACATCTTCTTGCGTGATGGACAGAGGTTGGCCAGCGGCAATGCGCAGCTGCTCTTTGATCAGATCGACCCCGGTTACCATCTCGGTCACTGGGTGCTCCACCTGAATGCGGGTGTTCATTTCGATGAAGTAGAATTCGCCGTTCTCGAACAGGAATTCGAAGGTACCGGCGCCGCGGTAGCCGATCTCGACGCAGGCGCGGGCACAACGTTCGCCGATGAACTTACGCATCTCTTCGGTAATGCCTGGGGCCGGGGCTTCCTCGACCACCTTCTGGTGACGACGCTGCATGGAGCAGTCGCGCTCACCCAAGTGGATGGCGCTGCCCTGACCGTCAGCCAGCACCTGAACTTCGACGTGGCGTGGGTTTTCTAGGAACTTCTCCATGTACACCATGGAGTTGCCAAAGAAACTGCCGGCCTCGGATTGGGTGATGGCAATGGCTTCGATCAGCTCACTCTCTTCACGTACCACGCGCATGCCGCGACCACCGCCGCCACCGGCGGCTTTGATGATCACCGGATAGCCGATCCGCTTGGCGATCTGCAGGTTGCGTTTGGTATCGTCGGTCAATGGACCGTCGGAGCCCGGCACGCAGGGAACGCCTGCTTTCTTCATCGCTTCGATGGCAGACACCTTATCGCCCATCAGGCGGATGGTGTCGGCTTTCGGGCCGATGAAGATGAAACCGCTCTTTTCGACCTGTTCGGCAAAATCGGCGTTTTCAGACAGGAAGCCATAGCCGGGGTGAATGGCGATGGCATCGGTCACTTCGGCGGCAGCGATTAGGGCCGGGATATTCAGGTAGCTGTGGGCGGAGGGGGCCGGACCAATACAGATGGTCTCGTCGGCCAGCAGTACGTGTTTCAGATCCTTGTCCGCGACGGAGTGTACCGCCACGGTCTTGATCCCCAGCTCGCGGCAGGCGCGCAAGATCCGCAAGGCGATCTCACCGCGGTTGGCGATGACGACTTTATCCAACATGAGCGGTTTCCTTACTCAATGATGAACAGTGGCTCATCGAACTCAATCGGGTCGCCGTTTTCTGCCAAGATGGCTTTGACGACGCCGGCTTTGTCCGCTTCGATCTGGTTCATCATCTTCATCGCTTCGATGATGCACAGGGTGTCGCCGATGTTGACGCTGTCACCCACTTCGACAAAGGGCTTGGCACCCGGGGTGGCGGCACGATAGAAGCTTCCCACCATAGGGGATTTGACTTGATGGCCAGCAACGGCGGCTTCAGCGACGACAGGGGCGGCTGGGGCGGCGGCTGCGACAGGAGCTGGTGCGGCCGCGTAGGTGGTAGGTGCTACATTAGCAACCGCTTGGGGGCTGGCGATGCGGACGCTTTCTTCACCTTCGGTGATCTCCAGTTCGGCGATGCCGGATTCCTGTACCAGTTCGATCAGTTTCTTAATCTTACGAATGTCCATAGCGGTGTTTAATCCTGTTGCGTTGTCTGTTGTTTTTGCAAGAAATCTTGAGCTGCCTCAAGGGCGAAGCGGTAGCCCTGGGCTCCCAGCCCGCAGATCACGCCCTGCGCCACATCCGACAGATAGGAGTGATGGCGGAACGGCTCGCGGGCATGCACGTTGGAAAGGTGGATCTCAATAAAGGGGATGGCCACCCCCAGCAGGGCATCGCGCAGCGCCACGCTGGTATGGGTTAAAGCGGCGGGGTTGATCAAGATAAAATCCGCCGTCGTGGCGTGGATCGCATCGATCAACTCCGCTTCACTGTTGCTTTGCAGATGGGACAGGGCGATCCCTGCCTGTGCCGCCTGCGCTTGCAAGCCGGTGACGATGTCGTTCAACGTTTGATGACCATAGAGGCCTGGCTCCCGACGGCCCAAAAGATTTAGGTTGGGCCCATTCAGAAGCAAAATCTGCGCTTTGTGTGACATCGTGTCTCCATCCCCTGCGAACTCACGGTGAAAAGTCGACAAATAAGAACAGAGTCTGAAATCTGACCAGTTGTCGGTGAGCTCTTGATTGATTGAGCCATTATAACGACATCAACGGATTTGGCAGCACTTTACTGGTCTAATCACCGCAGAATCACCGCAAGGTTACTCTTTTCCATAGTTACTGCGGCTGCGTAGGGCTTTGGTCTGGCCATGGCGCTTTTTGTGGTCGATCCGTTTGCGTTGGGAGGATCGGGTGGGTTTGGTTGCGATCCGACGTTTCTGTACCACCATGGCTTGTTCGATCATCGCCTTAAGTCGGGCCAATGCATCTTGGCGGTTCATCTCCTGCGAGCGGTATTGCTGTGCCTTGATGATGATCTTGCCGCTGGCGGTCAGGTTGGGGTGGGCGCGGGCGAGGATCCGCTGTTTGTAATGATCGGGCAGGGCTTGTGAGGCCTTGACGTCAAAGATCAGCTGGATCGCGGTGCTGGTTTTATTGACGTGCTGGCCACCCGGGCCGCTGGCCCGGATCATTTGGAATTCGAGTTCGTGGGCGGGAATGCTGACCCGCTGGGATAAAGTGAGCATGGCGGGCAGTGTAGCCTGTTCCGGCTTAGGAGTTAACTGGCTGCCCGCCAGCGGCGCGGATCCCCAGGCTTACTGTGCGGTTGGGCAGTCGGTGCTGACGATGTAATCGATCATGACGTCGGTGAGCGGCACATTGGCATGACCGCCGACCGGGCCAGTGGCAACGATGGCGATCTGATCCACCACGTCCATTCCGCTCAGTACCCGGCCAAAGACGGCATAGCCCCAGCCATCGGCGGCGTGGGCGCGATCCAGCAAGGGGTTATCCACATGGTTAATGAAAAATTGGGCGGTGGCGGAGTGGGGCGCCTGGGTACGGGCCATGGCCAGGGTGCCGCGCGCGTTCGTAAAGCCGACATGGGCTTCATTGCTTATCGGGGGATCGGTGGGCTTGGCGTTCATGCCTGGCTCGAAGCCGCCGCCTTGGATCATAAACTCGGCGATCACCCGGTGGAACAAGGTTCCGTCGTAAAATCCGCGATCGGCGTAGGCGTGGAAGTTGTCGCCGGTTTTTGGGGTGTTGGTGCGGTCAATCCCGATCTGCACGGTGCCTTTGCTGGTGTGGAGTTGGTAGCAGCTGTCGAGCTGCATCTCGGGTGTGGGCTCAAGCGGTGGTGGGTTGTCGTTGTCATCGGAGCTGCAGCCCAGCAGCAGTGGGGTCAGCAAGAGCGGGATATACGGCTTCATGTTCCGTCCTGAAATGGGTGACTAAAGCAAAGGAGTCGCCCAGTCTAACGGCAGTGTGGCGCAGTATGGGGAATGAAGACGCGAGTGAGCGTAAGGCGGCACGGGCGTGCCGCCTTGGAGCTTGAGCCGAGGATCACAGCGCCAGGTTGAGCGCCTGATCGCCGGACACGATGTTGGCTTTGACGGGGCGGTTGTTCTGAGTAATGACGATGCCACTATCGGTTTTGTTGATCTGATAGGCCCCTTGATTGGCATCGAAGATCAGATGGATAGGTTTGGATACGGTAAATTTGTTCTGCTCACGACTGTGGATGACGTTCTCTTCATAGCGTACGGTGACGACCTGCTTGCCGCTGCCCAAAGTAACGCTATCGGCGTGGACGGAGACTTTGTTGCCATTAACGGCTGTGGCGAAGAAACCTTCGCCCAGCTCGAGCTGACCCGCCTGGGCTGCCGTGCTGAGCAGCAGGGCCGTGGTCATGGTTGCGAAGATCGTTTTCGTAGTGCGCATGATGATTCTCCTTCTATATACAGCGCCAGAAGGTGCATCGTCGGCATTGGACCGGGATGACCCTGATATACCAAACCCATTCTTCGTGTGATCGCGCTTCGTGCGTACGTCGGAGTCGTTGGTTTGCTATGTGCCGCTGACCCCCTTCCTGATCCTTCAAGGAAGTCAGGTCATGACCGGTGTGAACGTGATCACTGCGACATTGATTACTTTTTACCATTGCGTTAATGAAAAGTGAACTCGGCAGCGACACCAAACTGCCAACCGGCCTTAAGTTTGGTAAAAAATGCTGCGTAGTTGCAAGTGCATAGAACTAACGTTCGAACTTGCCGCGCACAAAACTGGCAGCAATGCCTTTGATGAGGCGAAAAAAGCGCTAAATGCCAAATCTTAACAATTTGTGGTGTGCATGATTGTGCACAGAAAGAGAATATAGGTGCCTGCGCATTACGTGAACAGTTTGTTGTGGTGTGGTGGATTAATTTAAGGCAGTGAGGGGCCAAATGTTACAGGTCATTGCAGGGAGCGAGGCGGCGAGGGCGATCGAGCAGGAGGGGATGATCCCTCAGCTGTTTGATAAATGGATCGCCGCCAGTGGCGGCCCGAAGTGGTTACCCTTGGCGCCGCTGGATCGCCATTTGAGCGAACAGTTTTTGCTGCCGGATCAGCCCCTGGCATTGATGGGGACCTCTTCAGGCGCTTGGCGCTGCGCGGCCTTGTGTCACCCCCAGCCCGCCGAGGCCCACCGACGGTTGCAGCAGGGCTATATTCATCAACGCTATGATCAAGCCCCCACTCAGGCGGAGATCGCGCGGCAGTGTCAGGCATTGCTCGAGGCCGCGTTTGAGCCGGAAAGTCGGCAAGCCATGGTGACACACCCCCATCGTCAGCTGAATCTTATCGCCTGTCGCGGTCGCGGTCTGTTATCTGCGCCCCGTCAGGGCAGCGTGATGGCAATGGCGGCGTTGACGGCGGCGATCAACCTGGTGGGCCGTCGAGGGATCGCGGCACTGTGGCAGCGCTGGGTCTTTCATGCCGGTAGCCACTCGGGGTTTAGCGGCATGTCTGATCTGCCCACTTACAGCGCGCAGTTGCACGCGCCGGCGCTGATCGCCGCTTTGTTGGCCAGTGGCAGCATTCCGATGGTCTTACCGGGGGTGGAGGATCTGGCGGGGGCGGCTCCGGGACGGTATTACGACGGCGGCGTCACAGATTACCATCTGGATCTGCCGGCTCTGCGGCAAGGCGGGCTGACCTTGTACCCCCATTTCTATCCTTATGCGGCCCCCGGTTGGTTTGACAAGTCACTGCCGTGGCGACGAGCGCAAGACAATTTTAAGCGGGTGGTGATCCTGGCGCCGAGCGAGGCGTTCATTGCGCGTCTGCCCGGACGTAAGCTGCCCGATCGAACCGATTTTCGTGCGCTGTCCAGTGCGCAGCGGATAGACGCGTGGCAGCAGGCTGCGAGCATGGGGGAGGCGTTGATCGAGGGATTTGAGGCTATCCGTCAGGAGCCGGGACGCTATCTGCAACGAGGCTTTGGCTGAGCGGTTAGGATCGCTTATTTCGATTGCGGTGGGCGAAAAATATGGGTTGAAATGCAAATGGTAATTGTTATCATTTGAATTGATTCAGCGTTTCTTTCACTATGGAGCCCGCACCATGAAAACCCTGTCCTTTGCCCTGATGCACTTCAGTATTGCTTTTGCCCTGGCGTACCTGTTGACCGGCAGCCTGGTGGTGGGCGGCTTGTTGGCGGTGATCGAGCCCTTAGTCAATACTTTTGGTTATACCCTGCACGAGCGGATCTGGCGCAAGATCGAATCCAATCGTGCGGCCGTGTTGGCCTGAGCCCCGCGTTTCATCCTCCCTGCAAAGCCATGCGGCATAACGGACGTTATGTCGCTTTTTTGGGTTGTGTGTGAGTTAACTGTTAGTCGAAGTTTTCGTTTTATATCTCAGCCTATTGCATCGACCTCACCCACTAAGTCGCGTTGGCGACGGCAAGCCATCTTTGTGAAGGCATGGGGGGCGAGCCCCTCTGCACACCCCCTACCGCTGCGTTTCGCTGGTCCCTCGCTAATGGTGCGCTCCAGCGCCAATGCCGACAAACGGGCTGAAAGTCGCCCAGGCTCTTGATGGAGAGAGGCAACGACAAAAGCGGCCAGCCGCTTTCAAAAAGGGCTCCGTCCAGCTCCCGGTCTGCCTCCACGCACCAACGCTCGGCGCTGCGCTAGGCGGCCTAAATGCGGCGTAAACCTCGAACTTCATCTTAGAGCTTCAACAACTACTTAAGACACAGCCCTTTTTTGCGTGCGCCCTTGTGTGCCGTAGCAATGGCTTCAGTGCTGTACGTCGCGTGCGTTGCATGCGCGCGCGGCAAGGCGGGCTTTGTTAGGGCTCAACTCGGTATGGGGTGCTGGCCTCTTGATGCATAGGCAAAGAAAAACCGGCTGATGAGGCCGGTTTTGATGAGGATGATGAATGGTCAGGGGAGGGGATCAGCGTCCTTGCTGATCGCTCTATCAAGAGACGCACCGCTCGGGGAAGAGTGGATGTCCTCCTCTGACGGTTAAAGCATGCCATGGCGTCAGCGGCGTAAGCCAATGGAAAAAAGCCATGCCCCTAATCGTCTTTTTGGCGGAACTTGGTCCAAGCAAGCGCCGGGGGAACGGAGGCAGGGCTGAGGCTATGCTTGTAAGAGGCAGTGGCCCGGCATGGTCTACACTCTGAGAGCTTATGTTGTGGGGGGAACGACGGCCCCATCAGCCTGAAACCGTCACCATCGCTGCCGCCGGAGGCCCTATGAAACGCATAGAGGCGGCGCTGCTCCCGATCGAGGCTCCGGTATTACCTCAGGGGCGAAAGGAGCTGCGCATTGTTACACCCGGGCAGCTAAGGATGGTCGCGAATTCTCTCAAGGACGATAATGCCTGGCTCGTGGTTTGTATGAACCGCGACGAAACCGATCTGCCCTGTTACCCCGTGGCGACCCGAGTCCGGGTGGTGGATTTTCATCAACTGGATGACGACAGTTTGTCGATCGTGGTGGAGGGGATCCGCAAGGTGCGGATCTCAGACGTTTGGGCCGCGACGGATGGCGTCTGGATGGGCAAGGTCTTGCCTCTGCCCAACTGGCCTCCTCGCCCGCTGGCGGACAATTACGCCATGTTAGGGGAGGCACTCAAGCGACTGTATGACAGTCAGCCTGCGCTGGGGGAGCTTTATCCGCAGTTGGCGTTGGATGACGCATGTTGGGTGAGTCAGCGCTGGCTGGAGGTACTGCCGTTAATTGAAAAGGACAAGCAGATGCTGATGGAGCAGGCGGACTGCTGCAAGGCCATGCAGTACGTGATGTCCCTGATCCGATCCCACCAAACCGAGTAGCCTGTGACGGGCTCGGTTTGGCGGGGCTATGTGTTACGGCGTGGCGTTGAGCTTGTCGGTGCGGTTCCCGGTGAGATCCAGCACCTGCTCTGCGACGCCGGCGCCGGCGGCTTGATAGATGTTGTACACCCGCTCTACTCCGAGTCGATGCAGGGCCTCGGCCTCCTCGGGCCAGCGAGACACCGCAGCGATCTGCCCTTTGAAGTCGATCAACTGCAGTTGCTCCGCGGTGAACTCATTACCGTGGTGGTAGGGCATGGCAAGGATCGCCAGCTCGATCTGACTGGTACTTTCCAGCTTGTCCCAGAAGTCGGTGTCGGTGGCGTCGCCCATGACGACATTGCGGCCTTCGCTGAGATGACGATCCACCATCTCCTGCTTGTGATCGATGCCGAGAATGCGGTCGCCGTAATGCTGGCGCAGATCGTCATAGGCACCGGAGCCGATCCGACCCATGCCGACGATCACCACCCGCGGATCGCCCAATTGAATGGGTTGCTCTTCGCTGTGCAGATCTTGCGGCTCCATCTTCTTGAGCTTATCGCGCCACTTCAGATAGATGGCCTGACCGTGGGTGGACAGCGGCGCGGCGATGATGAAGCTGAAGGTCACGGTCAGTGCCATGACTCGCAGCCAGCTCGGATCCATGCTGCCCGCCGCAATGGCGGCCGTGAGCACGATTAAGCCAAATTCGCTGAAGTTGCCCAGCGTCAGCGTGGCCATAAAGGCACTGCGCAGGCGCAGCTTAAAGCGGGTCAGCAGACTGAGGAACAGGGCGCCTTTGAAGGGCAGCAGCAACATCAGCACCAACGCGGCTATTACCTCGCTGCCGGTGGGCAGCCCTTGCTGACCTATGGTCAGGAAGAAGGCGATCAGGAACAGCTCTTTAAACAGGAACAGCGACTTGGACAGCTCTGAGGCTTTGGCGTGGCCGGCTAGGAGCAGCCCCATCACCAAGGCGCCCAGATCCGGCTTGAGCCCGACCAGCTCAAACAGAGCGGCGCCGGGCGCCAGCGCCATCGCCAGGCCAAACAGCACCAACATCTCGCCGTGGCCGACGCGATCCAGTAAGCGGTAAAACAGCGGCCGCAGCAGGGGCAGGGCCAGTAGGCCGAAGGCCCACACGGATGGCATTTCGCCCTTGCTGGCGGTGAGGTACACCACGGCGAACAGATCCTGCATGATCAAAATGCCGATGGCGGTGCGCCCATACAGGGTTTGCGCATCGCCGCGCTCTTCCAGCACCTTGATGGCGAACACGGTACTGGAGAAGCCTAGGGCAAAGGCCAGGATCAGGGTTTGCTCCAGCGACAGGGCGCTGAATAGACTGAGCCCGAGCAGTCCCAGTCCCTTGATCGCCAGCCCTGCCACCACCAGGGTGATGGTCAGGTGCAACGTGGCTCCGCCCCAGACTTCGGCTTTGGCTAGGCTGCGCAGATCCAGCTTGAGGCCGATGGCGAACAGCAGCAACAGTACGCCGAGATCGGCGATCGGCTCGAGAAAGGGCAGGGCTTCAATGCCGGCACCGTACAGGGCAAATCCGGCCAGCAGGTAGCCGATCAAGGGGGGAAATCCAACCACGGTGACGAGCACCGCCAACAGCAGTGGAAACACCAATAACATGGGATCCATCATGACACGCTCTCCGTTTGTGGTTTTTGGTCACTCTTAGGACCCAGGAAAGGGCATTTTATCAGTTCTTTATGGGATTGGGTGGTGCAACCACTGGTCACGACTTTACAGCCAGTGTCTGTTCAGGCAGGGAAGGGTTATACCAATTGCACTAAAAGTTTGATCTAATAGTGCTTTGATTAGTGACCCGAGCATCGACGATGCATACTTCCAGCGATTTCAAGCAACTTGCCAAGAAAGTCAGCGATTCGAGGATGAGAACG
>NZ_BAABJZ010000022.1:0-80876 GCF_039543565.1 Ferrimonas pelagia
TCATCGGTGCAAGCACATGTGGCAACTAATCAGGCGGGTGAAGTACTTCATGAACAACGCCTCACCATTCCCGGGTGGTGGTCATGGATTGCAGAAACTGGAGCACAATTAGGATCAGTTATTTAGGAACTCATCCCTCTGAGCCAATGGGCCGCGTTAGCTCTGAATTCCCACCCAAATGGAGCATATTTAGGGTCAACTATTTAGATAAGCGATGAGTCGTATTGATCTAAAGCCGTGCGACAAAACGTGACAATTTTTTTGACGTCATACCCCGTGGTGCCCTCTTGCCAGTTCAGTTGGCGCAGCAAGCCATCAATGGTTTGAAGGCACTCTTCGATTTTGGGGTGATTGGCCGCCATAGGGTTTTGAAACATCAGCACAGTGCCGCGCTGATACGACAACAGTGTGTATGATTGTCGCATGATCTCCGCCTCATCAGTCAGCAAGTGCTCCGCTTCCAAGGCTTGCGACCAACTCGTCGCAGAAACTGCTTTCATGGCATCAAACCCAGCTCTAAGCCTAAGCTGTAACGTATCTTCAGCGCGCATCCAAATGCTGGGATTGGAAAACAGAAAATTCAGCTCATTGTGTTGCTGGTGATGGCGTGAAAAAAAGATGGGACAGAAATAATGGGTGATGAGTTTTTCATAGGGTGTCATCGCTGCTTGAGCAACCCGACTTTGCAGGTCCACTAATATATCCAAGCGCATAATGAACATGGAGATCACTAACGCTTCTTTATTGGCGTAGTGCGAATAGAGCGTCCCCATCGAGATCTGTGCCTGCTTGGCAATGTCGCTATATCGAAAAGCAAGTAGCCCTTGCTCGGCTATCACTTGCCTCGCCGCAAAAACGATCTTTCGCCGTACAGATTCCCGAATTTTTTTCACCTGTTCTCCCTAAAGCGACGCTAACTGAAATGTTTTTTCTCAAAATATTCTCAGTGCCACAATGCAAACCGGGAGATAGATATGCTGTTCACGGCCTCTGCGTGAGCTTATCGCCCACGACCTCGAATTTTTTTTTTGTATTCACCCTTTTTTTTGCACAACACTCCCGTTTTACTCGCCTGGCTAAGCTCAGCGACGTATTCCCACCCAAGCGCACACTATGCGGCTCTCCAAACCCATATCGTTTCTCCAACGGATTTCACCTCCACCAAAACTCAAAGGACTACGATATGAAAAGATTGTCGCTTGTTGCTTTATCGGTCTGTGCCGTCATAACCTACGCCCCCATCGCTCAGGCCATAGACTTGAATATGTCCCGTGGCATGGCCGTCGTCTCCAAGCAAACGGATGTGATCGGTGCTGTACACATGAACAAGTACGGACTGGCCCCCTTGACCGCCGTCATCGATATCCCGACTTGGCGTAACGGCATCAAAGACGTCAGCATCACCGTCAAGGGCAAGGGCGACAACGGCGTCGACCTGGACTACGACGTGTCCAACAACGATTTGCTGCATCACAGCGGCATTCCGGTGTTTGGCCTGTATCCGGACCACGTCAACCAAGTGGTTGTTTCCTGGACCGAGAACAACGAGCAGCACAGTCATACCTACCGCATGCGCACCGTACCGGTGAACTTTACCCCACCCGCTCACGCTTGGGCGCCATACCCTCAGGGCGAGGCCAAACGTGTCGCCGACGAGCGCTTTAAAGACCGGCTCTATCTGGTGGATGGCTTCGGCGATGCTGGCCAGAAGTCCATCGTCTCTCACAACAACCCAGCGGCGCCAGGTGCTGCCCTGTGGGATGCTCAAGCCACTCTGATGATCTTCGACACCAACGGTGATCTTCGCTGGTTTATGGACTACTCAAAATTCCGTGACGCCAACCACTACCGCCAAACCGGCATGGTGATGGGCGTTAAGCAGGTGGACAAGGACCTGGTGTGGGGCGCAGGCCAGGCCTACCATCGTATGAGCCTCATGGGTGAGCATATGTGGTCCCGTCCGCTGCCAGGTCAATACGCCGACTTTTCCCACGATATCCATCACCGACCCAACGGCAACATGATTTTGCGGGTTGCCAAGAAGGACTACCTCAATGACCGGGGCGATCTGGTCACCACTATCCGTGATCACATCATTGAGGTGGACCCAAATGGCAAGGTGATCCATGAATGGGATCTCAACACCATCCTCGACCCCTACCGTGACATCACCCTGCTGGGTCTGGACATGGGCGCCGTCTGCCTTAACGTCGACACCGACAAAGCCGGCCAGACAGCCGACGAAGATGCACTGGCCAATGCCCCCTATGGCGATATTCCTGGGGTCGGCACCGGTCGTAACTGGGTTCACGTCAACTCTGTGGTCTATGACGAAAACGACGACTCCATCGTGATCTCCGCCCGTCACCAGTCCGCCAACATCAAGATCGGCAAGGACAACGAAGTGAAGTGGATCCTCTCCGCGCGCGGTGGTTGGAAAGGCGAGTTGGCCAAGAAGGTGCTGCAGCCCGTGGACAGCCGCGGCCGTAAGATCGACTGTACCGAACAAGGCAAATGCCCCAATCCAGACGAGTTTGACTTCACCTGGACCCAACACACCGCCTACATAGGTAAAGACTCGGGCAAACGTCACTTCAACCTGTTTGTGCTGGATAACGGCGACGGTCGCTTCAACGAGCAGCCCATCATGCCGGAAGACAAGTACACCCGAGGTGTGGAGTACAAGATCGATCAGAAGAAGATGACCGTTCAGCAAACCTGGCAGTACGGCAAAGATCGCGGCTATGAGTTCTATAGCCCGATCACCTCGCTGACCCAGTACAACGCCGATAAGGACTCCAACCTGATCGCCTCCATGACCACCGGCCTGCTGCGTGGCAAATCGGTCGCCAAGATCGTCGAGATCCCGCACGGCGAGTCCGAGCCAGCCGTCGAAATTTGGGTACACGCCACGGCACCGGGTCAACCGGGCTACCGCACCACAGTGATCACCCCACCATTCGCAGACTAATGCCCTGCAGCGTCTGAGCTTGCTCAGACACCCCGGCCGGGGGCTCTGTCCCCGGCCACCCCTTAAGTTTTCGATTTATTTGAGTACCGCACGAGCACACGATGAAAAAGACACTCACTGCCCTGTTTACCATGACCATCGCCTTTGCCGGCTACGCCGCCGATTACAAAGAAGGTCAGCACTATCAGGTACTGAAGCCGGAAGCCCAATTCAGTGCCAACAGCGAAGTCACCAAGGTGTACTCGGTCAACTGCCCCTTCTGCTACAAGTACGAAACCGCAGTGATCCCCAATATGGAGAAAAACCTGCCGGATGGTGCCAGCTACGAAGGCTTGCACATCACCACCAAGACCCCACTGGGCGTCGAAAAATCACAAGTTCTGGCCGTCGCTAAGGTGATGGGCAATGACAAAGCTTACAAGGCCGCCAAGATGGCCTACTACAAGCATTTCCACGACGAAAAAAAGCGTTTCAACAACGGCGAGGAAGCCATCGCATTCGGTCTGAAAGCCGCAAAAATCAAACAAGCCGATTTCAACAAGCACGTCAGCACTCAAGCCGTGACCGATCTGCTGGCCTACTGGGACCAAGGGGTTGAAGTCGCCAAAATTCAAGGGATCCCGGCCATTGTCGTTGGCGGTAAATACCTGATCAACACTGCTCAGATCCGCTCTATGACCATGCTCGACGAGATGGTTGCCCAGTTGCTGGCCGAATAAGGAAAATCCCCATGGAACTGCTTAAATCCCTTTGGACCAACGTCAAGGCCGAGCCGGTGCCGACCCTGCACCGCTGGGGTAACCAAAGCCCCGTATGGCTGGTGATGGCCGGTGCATCTGGCTTCCTGATGCTCTGCTCCACCTTGTACTTCCAAGGTTGGTTGGCGATGGATCCCTGCGAGAAGTGTGTCTACATCCGCCTCAGCCAGATCTGCATCATCATCGCGGGTATCGCTTTGGCGGCATCCCCGCGCAACCTGGTGGTGAAGATCGCCGGTCTGGCCTTCGCCTGGTGGGCAATTTTCTACGGCCTCAACCATTCACTGGACTACATCGCCAGCCACCACACCATGGACGCGCTGGACTCCGGTATGGACTTCTTCGCTGCCGGTGGCGGTGCCAACGCCTGTGCCACTGAGCCGAGCTACCCGTTTGGCCTGCCGCTGCACGAGTGGTGGCCCGGCATGTTCGCCATCACCGGTGTGTGTGGCGAAGACGACTGGAGCTTCCTCGGCGGCACCATGGGTCACTGGCTGGTCTTCACCTACAGCATCAAAATTGCCGTGCTCGGTGTCGTCACCGGCGGCTGGGCCGCAGGCTTCGCCCGCAACAACAAAGCCGCGAACGCCTGAATTAGATAGGGCCTGACTCACCAGGCCCTATCGCTGCAACAGAGACAATGCAAACGCACGCTTGCGCGATCGATATCAAGGCCAGCTTGGACAGCGGTACCGGATAGAGAATTACGTTTGCGATGGATTGGACTCTGATCGCCTGACTTCGACAGAGCTTGAGTGGATCAGGCTCTATCAAAGCACCAGAGGAAGCTCAGACGGGTGTCTTCAGTGACGATGCCGCGCTCGCGGACTGAAGATCGAGATTTGGGCAAATTTCTCTCTTTTACTTATGCAAGGAATGGATGATGAAAAAGAATAAAATCACATTGGGTATTCTCGCCGTTGCACTGGGCGGTGTGTCCACGTTAGCCATGGCCGCCCCACAAGGCGCGCCAAAGCCAGGCCCAAAGTTCTCCGGTCAGATCGGCATCAACGCGGGCTGGCAAAGTGGCCAAGACTTCGAGGTGGGCTCTTACGACTCACGTTTCGGCCTAAATGGTATGCACTTCCTCGGCAACACCAAACTCATTTACACCGCCACAGTGCATCACAGTACCTATGAGGCCAACCACTACGGCTCCGACCTCGATGTGCGCGAAGCGGTTGTGATCGCCATTACTGATTACGGTAACTTTGTCGCCTCCGCCGCCGGACAGATCGCGGCCTACACCGACGTCGTATCGAAAGTTGATATCCACGAGGTCAACACCGGAAACACCGGCAGCCACGACTACCTGTTTTCCCAGCAACGCTATGGCACTCAGGCAGTTGCCTACGCCACTCCGAAATGGAATGGCCTGCAGTTGAAATTTAATGCCGTGACCCCTGATTGCCATTCCGGTAAAGATCTGGACATCGTCGGTGGCGGCCTGTACTACGATAAGGGTGCCATCTACGCCGGATTCAACTATGCCCAAATCAGCGGGGAAATGCTGGGGGGGAAGGACACCGATGCTAAAGGTTACCGCGGGGTATTCCAGCATCGCGGCGATGCACTGACGCTGGCCGCCGTGGTTGAAGCCAACGTTGACACCGCCGGTGTGGACAGCACGGTTTATGCCGCTTCTGCCATCTACAAATACAACAACCTAGAGTTTCGTCTGAGCCACCAGTTTAAGGACTGGGATGGCGACCTTGATGACAACCATCTGACCATCGCCAGTGCCCACTACCCAGTGAGCGAGAACTTCAGCCTGTTCGTCGAAGGGGCACACTACTCTGACCGCCTCAGTAAGGTGGAAGGGTGGGGCCCGAATGCCACCACTATCTACACCAGCGACAGTAACTTCAACTTGGGCTTTATCACCAAGTTCTAATCGCAAGGCATAGGCTCGCCTGCTCCACTAAGCCGACGGGCTGAAACCACAAAGCCAGCACTGAGTGCTGGCTTTGTTATAGAAATATGCTGTGTCGCCTCTGTGCAGTGGGAGAGCTTATTCAACTCATACTGCGTATCAATCAGATCAACGCAACCTCGTGCTGATCCACCAAGGTACGGCATACTGACAGCAGTTGGGTGCGGTCAAGCCGGTCCGCGCCTTCAGCCCAAGCTAATGTACTCAAGATCGCCACCATGGTGTCCAAACATAAGGACAGATCCGGTTTTTCCCGGCTTTTGTTGACCATGGGGTTTTGTAACTGCATCACGCAGCCGCGTTGGTAACACAACAGCTGATGGCGGCTCATGGCGATCGCGCTAGGCTCCGACAACAAACTTCCACTTGCGACCGCTTGATCCCAAAGATCACGAGTTTGCTCGGTCATTGCCCCGTAACCCCCTTCCATTTGAAGTTTCAGGCTCGGCTCCGCCTGCTCCCAAACACTGGGATTGGCCAGCAGAAAGTTAAGGCCATCGGCTTTTTGGTGATGCAAGCTGGCCATCACCGACAGGAGGTTCACGGCGATCAATTTCTCATAAGGGGAAAGCTGGCATTGAGCGATCTGGCGGCGCACCTCAATCAGCCTCATAACCCGCTCGATGTAGAGCGAAACCAACAGGCTCTCTTTGCAAGAGAAGTGGGAATAGAGCGAGCCCATGGATACCTGGCTCTCCTTGGCAACATCACAAAACCGAAAGCCGATCACCCCTTGCTGCACAATCACCCGTTTGGCTGCCTGCAACAAATTTCGCCTGACCGTATCCCGTGTTTTCTTCATGCCGTACTCCAAGGTAAACACCAACTCGAGAAATTCTCGCCGTTTGCTCATGGGATTCTCAACAATCCCAGCGCGACTTGCAGAAAAGTCCATGGCGTTCAAGCCCAGCACCACAGAAACTCAACCTGCTCGATAAAAAACTTTATCGAAAAAGCAACGAAACTGAACGGTGCGCTCACCACGTCGCCATCAATGGATCCGGTCAGACTTTCAAATCCAAGATCCCATTTCTCCTGATCTCAGACCCATAAGCTAAGAGGCAAGCCAACAATAATGCCTAACAGCAACATGGAGATGATGATGAGAAAACTATCCCTCGTGGCCCTATCCACCTTGGCAGTCTTCGCCTTTAGCCCCGATGTACTCGCCGCCAAGGTCGGTAGTTCACTAAAATCTACCCGCGGTATGGCGGTGTATTCCAAACAGAGCGACGTCATTGGCGCCGTCCATATGAACAAATATGGCCTGACGCCGCTGACTGCGGTGATCGATATTCCCAGCTGGCGCAGTGGCATCAAAGATGTCAGCGTTTTGGTTAAAGGCAAAGGCGCAAAAGGGGTCGATATCGGCTATGACGTCTCCGCCAACGAGCTGCTGGATCACGCCGGTATTCCTGTATTCGGTCTCTACCCGCAACACACCAACCAAGTCGTGGTGAGCTGGACCGAAAACAACGAGCAGCACAGCCACACCTACAAAATGCGCACCGGTGGCGTCACCTTTGTGCCGCAAGCCAACTCTTGGGCCGACTACCCACAAGGCGAAGCCAAGATGGTAGCCAAAGAGGGATTTGAAGATCGTCTCTATCTGGTCGACGGCTTCGGTGATGGTGCCCAGCGCTCCATGGTGTCACACAACAACCCACAGGCCCCCGGCGCAGCCCTGTGGGATCGCTCCCCCACCATGATGATCGTCGATACCAATGGCGATCTGCGCTGGTATATGGACTATCAGAAATTCCGTGATGCCGAGCACTACCGCAAAACCGGTTACGTTATGGGGGTCAAACAGGTCGGCAAAGATCTGGTATGGGGCGCAGGCCAAGCCTACCACCGCATGAGCCTGATGGGTCAGCACGTCTGGTCCAAGCCACTGCCAGGCAACTACGCCGATTTCTCCCACGATATCGCTCATCGGCCCAATGGCAATATGATCATCCGCGTCGCCAAGAAAGACTACCTCAATGACATGGGCGATCTGGTCACCACGGTGCGCGATCACATCATCGAAGTGGATCCTCAAGGCAAAGTCCTGCACGAGTGGGATTTGAACACCATCCTCGACCCGTACCGCGACATCACCCTACTGGGTCTGGATATGGGCGCCGTGTGCTTGAACGTGGATTCTGATAAAGCCAACCAAACCGCCGATCTGGAACAGCTTAAATCTGCCCCCTATGGTGATGTTCCTGGCGTCGGAACCGGCCGCAACTGGGTACACGTCAACTCGGTTGTCTACGACGAGAACGATGACTCCATCATCATCTCTTCCCGTCACCAGTCCGCCAACATCAAGATCGGTAAGGACAACGAAGTGAAGTGGATCCTCTCCGCTCGCGGCGGCTGGAAGGGCGATCTCGCCAAGAAAGTGCTGCAGCCGGTGGACAGCAAAGGTCGCAAGATCGACTGTACCGAAGCGGGTAAGTGCCCGAATCCGGATGAGTTTGACTTCACCTGGACCCAACACACCGCCTACATCGGTAAAGACTCAGGCAAACGTCACTTCAACCTGTTCGTGCTGGACAACGGTGATGGCCGCTTCAATGAGCAGCCCGCCATGCCGGAAGACAAGTACACCCGCGGCGTAGAGTACAAGATCGATCAGAAGAAGATGACCGTCCAGCAAACCTGGCAGTATGGCAAGGAGCGCGGCTATGAGTTCTACTCCCCCGTAACCTCTCTGACCGAGTACAAGGCCGATAAAGACTCCAATCTGATCGCCTCCATGTCCACCGGGCTGTACGCCGGCAAAACCGTCGGCAAGATCGTCGAGATCCCACACGGTGAGTCCGAGCCAGCGGTTGAGGTTTGGGTTCATGGCAGCGCCCCTGGTGCGCCAGGCTACCGCGCCACGGTGATCACCCCGCCGTTTGCAGAATGATCCCTGCAAGATCAGGGCTTCGGCTCTGATCACCCGGCCGGGGGCAATCCCGGCCAACCTTTATCACGATGAACATGAAGGCACGCCTTTGGCCAAGGCCGCCCTGAGGCGACTTCACCGCCCGATTCACACAAATTTGCCAACTGCGAAAAGGTAAATTCCTTGTCGCAACAACGAGGTCACCGTCACACACACGAGAAACAAAAAAACCAATCATGCAACTGAAAAACAAAGAAATGGGAGCGTATTCAGCGGTGTATTAACCATCATGACCGTGCAAAACGTGAGCCTCTCAACGTTCGCAGGCTGCTCCCTGCAAAACCAGGGCTTTAGCTCTGAAACCCTGCCAGGGGAAACCCAGGCCAAATTTCCATCAATACCAAAAACAGAGAAAGCCCATGAAAAAGACCCTGACCGCCCTGTTTACTCTGGCCATCGCCTTTGGTGGCCAAGCCGCCACCTACAAAGAGGGCACACATTATCAAGTGCTGAAGCCGGAAGCCCAATTCACCGCCAACAGCGAAGTCACCAAGGTGTACTCCGTCAACTGCCCCTTCTGCTACAAGTACGAAACCGCAGTGATCCCCAACATGGAGAAAAACCTGCCTAAAGGTGCCAGCTACGAAGGCCTACACATCACCACCAAAACCCCACTGGGCGTCGAAAAGTCACAGGTTTTGGCCGTCGCCAATGTGATGGGTAACGATAAAGGCTACAAAGCCGCCAAGATGGCTTACTACAAGCACTTCCACGACGATAAAAAGCGTTTCAGCGACGGTGCTGAAGCGATCGCCTTCGGCCTCAAAGCCGCCAAGATCAAAAAAGCTGACTTTGACAAGCACGTTAAGACTCAAGCTGTGACCGATCTGCTGGCCTACTGGGACCAAGGCGTTGAAGTGGCCAAGATCCAAGGGATCCCGGCCATTGTTGTTGGCGGTAAATACCTGATCAACACTGCTCAGATCCGCTCCATGACCATGCTCGATGAGATGGTCGCCCAACTGCTGGCCGAATAAGGATAATCCCCATGGAACTGCTTAAATCCCTTTGGGCCAACGTCAAGGCCGAGCCGGTGCCGACTCTGCACCGCTGGGGTAACCAAAGCCCCGTCTGGCTGGTGATGGCCGGTGCGTCTGGCTTCCTGATGCTCTGCTCCACCTTGTACTTTCAAGGCTGGCTAGCGATGGATCCCTGCGAGAAGTGCGTCTACATCCGCCTCAGCCAGATCTGCATCATCATCGCGGGCATCGCTTTGGCCGCAGCCCCACGCAACCTGGTGGTGAAGATCGCCGGTCTGGCCTTCGCCTGGTGGGCGATATTCTACGGCCTTAACCATTCACTGGACTACATCGCCAGTCACCACACCATGGACGCGCTGGATTCCGGCATGGACTTCTTCGCTGCCGGTGGCGGTGCCAACGCCTGTGCCACTGAGCCTGCCTACCCGTTTGGTCTAGCTCTGCACGAATGGTGGCCTGGCATGTTCGCCATCACCGGTGTGTGTGGCGAAGATGACTGGAGCTTCCTTGGCGGCACCATGGGCCATTGGCTGGTCTTCACCTACAGCATCAAGATCGCTGTGCTCGGGATCGTCACCGGCGGTTGGGCCGCAGGCTTTGCCAAATCGAAAACGGTCAACGCCTAAACAGCAACAAGCTCTTAGAAAGCCACTGCGCTGACTCAGAGGCATTATTTAGTTATTCCCTGCAAGCCAAATGGAGCCGCTAACGGCTCCATTTTTTTATCACCAGCTTGAGCGGCGCTCGAAACACTCTCTCTTGTAACGAGCATTGCTGTGACCAAAAACTCACGCTATTTCGCACACCCTTTTCTTATTCTTTTCACCTCGCTACCTTACGCCTAAAGCAAAGCGTGACACGTTAACGGTAAACAAAACGGACTGACTCATTAGCTAACAATGCAGGTTCAACGCCCAATCAAATAAGCCAAACAGACAGTCAGGCCTTAACAAAACTCCTCAAATCCAGTTCACAAGGGGATCAGATCTACAAATGAGCAAAGCATCAACCTTGGAAGAAAAAAAAGAGAAAATACTGGATTTAGCTGCCGCAGCCTTAACTCAGCACGGCGCCATCGGGTTTCGATTTTCCGATCTCGCTAAGCAAGCAGGATGCTCAAACACCACCCTCTATAAAATATTCTCCAGTAAAGAAGACTTACTAGTAGAGCTCTTTACCCTGAACATGAAGCACGCCAACACACTGGTTGAGCAAGCGCTGGAGCTACAAGAAGTCTCTCTGCGCTCCCGACTTTTACTGGCTTACCTCATCGAGCCCTGCTGGAGTGTTACCAATCAAAACACCACCATCTGGATTAACTTCATCGCCAACCATAACTCGTTGGTTCACCAAGCCAATGGCGACAAAATCCAAACGTTACGCGCGACTTTAAGACGAAACAGCAGCTTACTGAATGCTGCCTGGCAGCAAGCGGTCACTTCTGGCGAACTGATATCGGATATCGAAAGTGCGTTCAACGTACAAAAACGCATCGTTATGGCTCAGCGTGGAGCAATATCCCTGATGAACAACTACTTCATGCAGGAAGAAGAGTCATTCAATTTATCCGGTTTACACGACAACATCGCCAACCAGATGGCACAACTTTCCTGGAGCCCTGATGTGGTAGAAACACCCGTTGAGTTATTGCTTGAACGCCACTTCACAGAGCTTCACCAAACCCTATTTTGTGACGAATCGGTCGGATAATCGCACTCCCAATAGGGGAGTCTATGCCGCTTGAGAAGGCGGCTAGAACATACCAACTCTCCGGCTTTTACCATCGACCTAGGCACAATTTTCAACGTGTAACATCAAGACCCCCCCGTGTGACTCTGGCTCAATTCCCTGCAGCGGACACACAGCCTCCCATATTTCAATTGCCTTACAAATTATCGACGCTCCCCTCCCCACTGAGGCGAATTTCTGTCCAAGCTCACACAAACAAATCAAACAAGAAAAGATAAAATTCCTATCACGATGACCACACCCACATCACACCCATTAACAAAGAAACACCCAATAATGACACCGTCAACACCACGTAGGGATCACCCTACAAGCAAACCATGTTGCTGATGTGGGTAACTGGATGCCGCATTAAGCAGCGCAACAAGGATGATGATAATGATGAAAAAAACCGCGATAGTCACCGCGCTTATGGTCGCCAGCTTTGGCGCGACCGCCGCAATGGACGGGATGAAGCCCAAGCCCATGCCTGGCACGCCTTTTGGTCACATCGTGCACAATCCACATGAGAATGCCCCACTCACCGCGTTGGTTACCCTCGGGCCCAAAGCCGTCAAGAGTCAGGTGGCTTCCGCCAAAGTGACGGTACACGCCAAGCCCGGCGGTGTGCCCATCTCTTATGACGTCAGCCATACCACCATGCAAAGCGAAGGCGGGATCCCCATCTTCGGCCTGTACCCTGACTATCACAACACCTTCACCATCGATTGGAAGGACGCGGACGGGAAATCCCACTCGCATGACTACAAGATGATGACGCCACAGGTGGACATGGGCTACTCTCAGGGCCAATGGGCGCACCACCCCACCATTGATGTCAAAAAAGTCGACCCAGACTTTAAAGACCGACTCTATTTCGTTAACTGGACCAAGTCAGACGGTAAAGTTGGCGTATTAACTCACAACACCCCAGATGGCCACGGCGCCTTCTCTTGGGATGGGGTACCCGGATTCTTCATCATCGATACCGCCGGTGACATTCGTTGGTATATGAATCCTTACACCACGCACGACTCCAAGGATTACGAAAACGCCGGTTATGCCATGGGCATGAACGTCACCGACAAAGGCAACATGATTTGGGTGCAAGGCCAAGGCTGGAAGCACATGAACATCATGGGCCGGATGATCGGCGAGCACAGCCTGCCGGGCGACTTCAGCGATGCATCGCACGAAGGGATCCAGATCCGCAACGGCAACGTACTCATCCGTGCGGCACGTAAGAACTACCCGCTGGCAGACGGCACCTTGGTCAACACAGTGCGCGACCACATTCTGGAAGTCGACATGAACGGCACCCTGGTGGATTACTGGGATCTGAATGAGATCCTTGACCCACTGCGTGATGCCGCCCTGCTGTCATTGGACGCTGGCGCCGTTTGCCTCAACATTGATGTCGACCAAGCCGGTCATCAAGCAACGGCTGAAGACTTAGCCAGCTTCGGCCGCGGTGATATTCACGGCGTCGAAACCGGCCGTAACTGGGCCCACGTCAACTCCGTTGATTGGGATCCGGAAGACGACTCCATCATTATCAGCTCCCGTCACCAGTCCGCGGTTATCAAGATCGGCCGTGACAAAGAGGTGAAGTGGATCCTGTCCGCTAAGAAAGGCTGGAAAGGTGAATTGGCCGACAAGGTACTGACCCCGGTTGACAAGCGTGGCCGCAAACTGGACTGCGACGAGAACGGCAAGTGTAACAACACCGACTTCGATTTCACTTGGACTCAGCACACCGCGTATAAAGTCCATGAGAAAGGCACCTTCAGCGTGTTTGATAACGGCGATGGTCGTCACCTCGAGCAGCCAACCTTCCCAACCGACAAGTATTCCCGCTCGGTGGAATACAAGGTCAATCCGAAGAAGATGACCGTCCAACAAGTATGGGAATACGGTAAAGAGCTGGGTTACGAAGGCTATGCGCCGGTGACCTCCATCACCAAGTACCAAGCCGACAAAAACTCCATGCTGAGCTACTTTGCTTCCGCTGGCCTGTTCGGCATTGGTGGCGGCTATGGCAACCTGAAAATGGACGAGACCACAGGTAAGGTAAAATCCATTCTTACTGAGCACCGCTACGGCGAGCAAGAGCCGGCCG
This sequence comes from Ferrimonas pelagia, assembly GCF_039543565.1. Classification (NCBI taxonomy): domain Bacteria; kingdom Pseudomonadati; phylum Pseudomonadota; class Gammaproteobacteria; order Alteromonadales; family Ferrimonadaceae; genus Ferrimonas; species Ferrimonas pelagia. The sequence goes on from NZ_BAABJZ010000022.1 coordinate 13,431, forward strand.
TTCGCATCGACATTAATAGCCATGCGATGTTTGCCTCCGGCTATCGGGCGCAGGTCATTGTGATTGATGACATGATCAAATAAGCCATTCTGTTAAGGCTCGAGGGACTGTTGGCATCAGCCAACAGTCCCTTTTTTCACGTCCCCTCGAATGCCCTCTAATGCCAACGCAGACGAAGCACTAAGCGGCGAGTTCAGACAGTCGCATAGCCGGATGACGAACGACGATGAACGTACCTGGCGTGTTATTCTTCACGACTCATTGTCCATCCCTCCTTCCCACATCAACATTTTCCCTCGCGATATTATAAACAGCTCAAAAAAAGCTGGAGAGATGGCGCCAATCTTAAAACAACAAAAATCAAAAAAACTGTTTTACCAATCCAAATTAATAGGTAAGAGTTAATTTAACAAAACAGAATAACAGCCCATAAAAACACTCGATGACTTCTCGAGAAATTCTCACGGCATGATTTAAACCATATACAGAAAGATCAATTATGTGAGGTGGGGAAAACAAACCAAAGCCACAAACTGAAGCTTTTGCATCTCAACACAAGGACCAAGGGAGCTCCATCACGCACCACTCCACCTCTTCTCACAGCCAACAGAAGTGCCACGCATGTCTCACTTCCACTTATCCTGTTCGGTTTAATATCACTTCAAGGCTTGTTTGCACACTGCCAAAACGAAGCAAATATAAGAAGTGCAAGCCAGCCGGATTAGAAATCTTTCTTAATAAAAAGCAGTTGATTCGGCATATGTCGCAGCCACGCTGCTTAATCGGTGCAAATTGACCAAACAGCACGGATATAGCCTAAATCGATGACTGACAGGGAATAATGATGATGAAAAAAGGATTACTCATTGCATCGGCTTTGATGCTGGTGCCAAGTGCACAGGTGTGCGCAGAGGTAAAGGCCAGCTCTACCGCACTGCAAGTCGGCTACCTGTATCAGACCGGCTCAGGCAACGTTGCGAAACTGCCGCGACTGGGCCACGCTGCGATCCTCGGTTTTAACCACAACTCCCGCTATGACTGGGGCAGCATTGGCGGCTGGGCACGGATGGAAAACCCCTTTGGTTTGAATGAGGACGCCAAAAGCGGCCATCCTGCCGGTCAGGTCAACAGCTACAAAACCAACTTCGATCTGTTCTACAACACCGGGATACCAGGCGTTCAGGTATGGTGGGGACAGTTCGGCATTCTGAATGACGCCGTCGGTGAAATGAACAATGCACTGGGTTTAGCTTATGGCAAACGCGTAGGCTCTTGGTTCCTTCGCGCCAATGCCGGTGTTGAGTACACCATTGGCCACAACAGAGGCAAAAACCTCGATTTCGAGGGGATCTCCGGGGGCTCCAGTGCGTTGTTAGCCACCTACCGGGTTAACGAGCGGATAAATGTGATCGGCCGATTCGCTTATCGCTTTGCACACGATGACGATTATCGACTCATGGCTTGGGGTTCAAAAGATGGCTTCAACAGCTTTATTGCCGCCACTTACCAGATCACACCCAAGCTGACCGGCAAGCTGCAATGGCATAAGTTCCGCAACTGGGGCGGTTACGGCGATGCATCCCCCCTGGAGCTGAACTTCGCCTACCGATTCTGAGTCTCAAATTGTCACTTTGTTAAGCACAGCAAGAATCGGCTGACCAAAGTTTTACAGACGCATAAATCAAAACACCCTGCACAGTGCAGGGTGTTTTTGTTAAGGCTCGTAGAATGCCCGAAGGGCAACCGCTCTCGCCATCGGACATTGCTCGCCTTAATAACTCCAACGTGTCGGCGCGCCGGCAGGATATATCTCTGGCTGAACCACCTGAGTCGCTCCCCCTTTCGTATTGACCAGTGTGACAGTGTCTCGGCCGCTGAGCTCCAACCGATAAGACTGGCCTGCCTGCGTCTCAAGCAGATAGTAACTTGGGATCTGATGGTCTTTATTGGTATCGACGATAGCAACCATCTCGCTCCCAGAGCCAACCAGCAGTTTACCACCCATCATCAGCGCATCAGACGCATTGACACTGACCACCTCAATCCCAGCACCAAGCGCGACAGTTGAAGCTTCAGAGGCCGATACAACGGCACTAAAACCAGTAACAATCATTGCAGCAACAGATAAAACGTTTTTCATAGTAATCCCTCATTCGCTGGTGAAAACCGTTTCACCATGGCCACTGTTTAAAATTCAGCCTACACCGCAAACACTAGTTGCCTTACGAAAGTTGATCAAGATCACAAATTCAATTGCCGCCATCGGTTTTTTCCTCGCTTAACCTGTTAATCAGGCAAAGGGATCCTGACCACCGAGCGCGAACGCCATTCAAGGCTATTGCCTGTAACGACTTAATCCTAATCACCACAAGACGAATTAAACCCACGGCTCTATCTTCATAAAAGCCCCCCCAACGTTAAAATGGCTAAGAACCGGTCACTCCAGCTCAGCGCCTCCGCTCACTGAGCAAAAATAAGCTCACAAATAACGACAATGGTCAGCACTACACTGCGGGGCTACTTATTTTGGCCCTCGTCGCTCAGGGCACCGCAAAACCACGCTCTTACGTCTGTCACAATCTATGCATCTTAGAACTGACGCAGAGAAATCTCACAGAGCTCACAAGGAAGTTAAAAGCGCTCGCTCACTGAAACCAGTGCGCTCGTTCTCGAAATTAATCTTGGCCGTGAAGCTCGATTTCCTCGAAAGCAAATAGGGTTCAATCGATATTTTCTACACAATCAAGTTCGCGCCCTCGATCACGTATTCCATTCTGTTAAGTCCTTAAAAACAAAAAAATCGACGCAACTTTTGTGACTCGCACTACGTTAACGGCATCGCTGAAGACGGTCCAAGTGGATCCCGCGACGCCTCACACTATTGCCAAGCCCTGTATGAAAAACTGATTTCGCTGACCAAACATTTACATTGGAATACTAAGGAAAGTACATGAAAGGTTTAAAGCTCTCGGTTCTTGCTCTGGCGATATCAACGCCACTGATGCTCTCAGCGGCCTCATTCCCACCGGCGCCTGCCGCTGGTGATCTGGGCCGTATCGTCCACAATCCTTACGGCAACGCGCCACTGTCGGCCGTGATCGAAACCGCCAATAAAAACGTCTCCGACGTCAAGGTGACGGTGAAAGGCAAAGGCCGTAAAGGCTTGGACATTAGCTACGACGTCGGACCCAAGTCGCTGTTAACCCATGATGGCATTCCTGTGGTGGGCATGTATGCCGACTTCCGCAATACCGTCGAAGTCAGCTATAAGCTTGATGGCAAGGCAACCCGCGAAACCTACACCATTCAAACGCCGGCGATCAGCGATATTGCCATCGACAACCGCAGCCTGAGCAACCTTCAGACCGTGGACGTAAAAACCGTTGCGCCTGGCTTTGAAGATCGCCTCTACATGGTCAACTCGTTCTCCTATAACCCCAATGGTTCCGACCTCGCATGGCGTGACAATACCGGTGCCGCCAACTTCGATTTGGCCCCCAATACCTACATCATCGATACTCAGGGTGAATACCGCTGGTGGCTGGACCAAGCTGCGATGTACGACGTTGACGGCCGCGATATCGACAAGCGCGGCGCGCTGATGGGGATCCGTCCGACCGAGCGCGGCAGCTACACCTTTGTGCAGGGTCAAAAACTGTTTGAGATGGATCTGACTGGCCGCATGGCCCGCGACGAAAGGCTGCCTCGTGGTTATCAAGATGCCAGCCACGAAGCGGTCGAGATGCCTAATGGTGATGTGTTGGTTCGTGCCGCGAAACGCAACTATCTGCGCCCGGATGGCACCATCGTTCACACGGTGCGAGACCATATCCTGCAGATCGATCCCAAAGGCCAACTGGTTGACGTCTGGGATCTCAACACCATTCTGGATCCGATGCGCGATAACGTCTTGATCAGCCTCGATGCCGGCGCCGTATGCATGAACGTCGATGCCGAGCAGGAAGGACAAACCGTCAAGGTCGAGCCTGACGCCCCTTATGGTGACATCGCCGGCGTTGGTACCGGTCGTAACTGGGCTCACGTTAACTCGATTGCCTATGACGAGAAAGACGACAGCATCATCCTCAGCTCGCGTCACCAATCCGCCGTCATTAAGATCGGTCGTAATAAGGAAGTAACCTGGATCATCGCCGCCCGTGCTGGCTGGAATGACGAGCTTGCCAGCAAGGTTCTACAGCCGGTCAACAGCAAAGGCAAGAAGATCAAGTGTACCGAAAACGGGCAGTGCGAAGACAACTTCGACTTTACCTGGACTCAGCACACCGCTTGGATCACCCCCAAAGGCACCATTACCGTCTTGGATAATGGCGACGGTCGCCACATGGAACAACCCGCCATGCCCAACATGAAGTACACCCGCTTCGTTGAGTACAAGGTCAATGAGAAGAAGGGCACCGTTGAGCAAGTTTGGGAATACGGCAAAGACCGCGGCTACGAGTGGTACAGTCCGATCACTTCCGTGACCGAGTACCGCCCCGAAACCGATACCATGTTTGGCTTTGGTGGCTCCATTGAGATCTTCATGCCGGGTCAAGGCACTCGGGGTAAGATCAACGAGATCGACTACAAAACCAAGGAAGTAAAAGTCGAGATCGATGTATTTAACACCAAACCACATACGCCGCACTATCGTTCCATCATCGTTGAACCCAATAAGATGTTTAGTGAATAATCGATAAGACATTATAAAAGGGCAGCACAAACGTGCTGCCCTTTCATTTGTTGCTGATAAGCGCAAGACAAGTTTATTGATTCGATATATTGTGACGACATGACAATTATAACTGGACGTGGCAGTGGCAATAAAAAGGAACAAGACGGAACTCGAGATAGTCAAAGCGGCTCGTAAGATTATTGCCGAAGATGGATTACTGTCTTTCCAATTTAAGGATATTGCCAATGAGGCGAAGATCAGCACCAGCACCCTACGCCTGCTTTTCTGTAGCAAAGAGGATTTGCTCGCAAGAATATTGGTAGACCACCTTAACGGCCATCACACGCGTTTGCTGCACATAACCCAGACTCAGTTAAACCTGAAAGAGAAGGTGTTTAGCTACGGCCTTTCCATGATCTATCCAGACTACTTTTCCAAGGACATCTCAGGCTGCCATTTCTTATTATCCAATCCTGCCATCTGGAAGGCGCTAACCCCACTGCGTCAACAGCAGTTAGCGCAGTGCTTTGCTCGATTATCACAAGCCGCCTTGGCATTATTTCAGCAGGCGATCGATGAAAAGAAGCTTGCCGGTTGCGCCGTTGAACACCACCAACTCTTTAGCTCCTATGCCAGGGGGTGCTCTCTGCAGTTACAAAATGCGCTATATATGCACGACAAGCATCAATTCGTGAACAAAATTATCGAAAAGAATATGAGCAACCTTATCGATTCCCTACCCTGGCAATCACCGATGATGGTCTGCGACCTTAAAAAGATAAAAATGACGGTTCGAACCGTCTCGGATCAGTCAAATAGCGTCTAATTCCGCACTTCCAAAGCCAAACGGCAAATGCCAGGGGGTTTGTAAGCCTTTATGATCAGGTCTTGACGCTACTCTCGGAACACCCATTAAGGCACGTTCGATAATTTATCGTTGCCACTCTGTGTTTGCTGTGATCAGAACGATGCCTTAATCATCTGTCGCTTGGCTCAATGCGGACAACCTCCTAACCTAAGATCTTGTTCAATAAACGATCAGAGAACTTAGTGGCAGATTTCAGTGATCTTCGCATCGGGGCACTCAATACCTTCAAGGTCATCTATGAGGAAGGGTCTACCCAACGCGCCGCCGAACGACTCGGTCATTCTCAATCCGGGATCAGCTACGAGTTAAAGAAGCTCAGAGAGATCTTCGACGATCCCCTGTTCAGTCGCTGCCGGGATGGCTTACTCCCGAATGAACGGGCACATCAACTCTACTTAGGCCTCCCAAAAGTGCTAGCCGAGATGGAAAACCTCTATAATGGCAGTACCGATTTTCATCCTGAGCAATACCGAGGAAACGTTAGAATTGCGATCCTGGAGCCACTGGCGGTCGCCGTGATGCCGAAGCTCTATTCGCTGTTTCAACAGCACTGTCCTCATGTCGATCTGCAACTGATGCCTTGGAATAAAGGAACGTTAGAACAACTAAAACGGGGGATCATCGATGTCGGCTTACACCTGCACAGTGTTGAGGATGATTACATCAACAATGAACGTATTTGCCCCTCCATTCGCATTCTCGCCTGCCGAAATAACCATCCCATCTTAAAGCGCAAACAGATAACCCTGATGGAGATGTGCAATTACCCACTGTTGCTTCAGGATCTGCCCAGTTGGAATCAGCAGGGTCAATCCATCATCGAAAAAGCCAGCCAAGAGAAGAAGCTACCACTGCGTATTTCTGCCCGAGTCAGCTATCTGCCAGCCATCGTGCCCATGCTGCAGTCCAGCAATGCACTATGCTACTCTTCAGCCATCGGTTTGGCGCAATTTCAGCAACAACTGACGTTGCTGCCAGCACCGCGCGAACTCAGCAGCCACGCATTCCATTACCACTGCCTCTATCCCATTAGCCAAGCCGAAGCCCCGTTCAACCTGTGGCTGCGAGCGCAGTTGCGCGAGATATTGGCTCAACTCATGCCCAAGATAGTCAGCAATAGCCGCGAACGGTGATAAACCCTATCGCGATAGGATGACACACGCGCCCAGAAACGAATTTCATTGCTCCGATACGCTGTCGAGTACATAGAACTAATGGATACAGTATATCGTTTCTTTTTCATGCGACTCGCCACATGCCGTCATGCCTTACCCAATTTTCTGATGCCCTTAGCCACAATCTTTGGCAGCGTTCAGAAAAAACCACCTCAGCTTCCACTTCCTCCCCCAAGTCCGGCCGATGGTCCGCTCAGTGTGACCACGGTCACATCCGACAACCTCCCGCTTTTACGACACTGAGTACGACAACAAATAACGTAAAGGATGACACGATGATGAAGCACACATTATTAACCGCCGCCATTGCCAGTGCACTGCTCTTGGGAGGAAGCATAACCGTCGGTATCAGCAGCGCCGACGCCGCCGTAGTCAGCCTAGCCCGCCCCGGCCAAGGTCAGCTTGGCAAAATTAAGGTCAATCCATACGGCCATGCGCCTTTGTCGGCGGTCATTAACCTGCAGAGTAAAGAACCAAAAGATGTCGTAGTGACCGTCCGAGGTAAAGGCAAGGATGGCGTACCCATCACCTACCCCGTCAGCCGGGATATCCAGCAAACCCATGATGGCATTCCAGTCTTCGGGCTTTACGCCGATCACTCCAATGAGGTGCAACTTAACTACGTACTCGACGGCAAAAAAGTGGAAGAGGTGTATAAGATACAAACACAACCCATCGCCGGGATCAGCGTCGATGGTGCTGTCTACAGCATGCCCAAAGTCACGCCTAAGGTCGTCAAAAAAGGGTTTGAAGACCGGCTTTATTGGATCAACCACATCCTGATGGACAATGACTCGATGGACGTCATGTGGTCCAAAGGGGGGGCTTTGGAGTGGAACCGTTGGCCAGTTAACTTCATTACCGATACTCAGGGTGAGCCACGTTGGTATCTGGACGCCAATACCATCCACGACGACAATGACGTCAACAAACGCGGGATCGTTATGGGCGTCCATCAGGTCGAAAACGGCGATATCATCTTTGCACAGGGTCAGCGCTACTATCGGATGGATCTGTTGGGCCGGATGATCGTCGAACGCGATCTGCCCCGTGGCTATATCGACTTTTCCCATGCAATGACCGAATTACCCAATGGCAACTACCTTATCCGCGCAGCCAAAAAAGACTATGTTCGCCCCGATGGCGTGGTCACCAACACCGTTCGAGATCATATCTTGGAGATCGATCAGCAAGGTCGCTTGGTCGAGGTTTGGGATCTGAACAAGATCTTGGATCCCATGCGTGATGCCCTACTATTGGCACTCGACGCCAAGGCGGTGTGTCTCAATGTCGATGATGACGCGGAGGCGGTCAGCATCGAGCCTGACGCCCCATTTGGCGACCATGCAGGGGTTGGCACAGGCCGGAACTGGGCGCACGTCAACTCCGTCGACTACGACGCCAGCGATGACTCCATCGTTATCTCGCCACGTCACCAAGCCACCGCCATTAAGATCGGCCGTGACAAAGAGGTGAAGTGGATCCTCGGTCCAAGCGAAGGCTGGAAAGGCGATCTGGCAACAAAGCTGCTGACACCGGTCGACAATCGCGGCAAGAAGCTGAATTGCTCGCCTCAGGGTAAGTGTGAAAACACCGATTTTGACTTTGGTTATACCCAGCACACCTCCTGGTTAGTGCCAGAAAAAGGAACCCTGGTGACCTTCGACAACGGCGATGGTCGTTATCATGAGCAACCGGCCTTCGCAGAAGCGAAATACAGCCGTGGCGTCGAATACAAGATTGACGAGAAAAACATGACCGTCAAACAACTGTGGGAGTACGGTAAAGATCGCGGTTACGAATGGTATAGCCCAATTACCTCAGTGACCGACTATGAAGCGGATAAAGATACGATGATGATGTACTTCGCCTCCGCAGGCCTGTTCTCCAGCGAGAACACCAAGCCCAAACTGGCCGAAGTCAAATACGGTACTCAGGATGTCATGGTCGAATTGCATGTCGAAGCCCCAACCTCGAAGCAACCCTCCTACCGCGCTATCGTCATCCGTCCGGACCAAGCCTTCGGCGAGTGATCACGCCCAGTAGAGAATGGAGGCCTCGGCCTCCATTTTTTTGCAAAATGCAGAATCGAACCATGACACGCGTTTCATAGCTCCAAAGCTACGTAGTTCTGGTGATAAGATCGAGCGAACCGACTTAAGTACGCCTTCACATCCTCGGTCGATACCGACGTTTCCTGCTTCAACGTAGATAAAAACGCCGTTATCAAATCAAAAAAGATCTCCAGCGAACGCAGCCGCTCTTCTTGCGAAGATGCCTTTTTAATGGTTAACACACAGCCATCCACGATCTGGTCGATCCCATGGCACAGATAAGCCGCATCAATACCCAATGCTCTCAATTGATCCATCAGCCAATGCCGGTGCCTTGCCATTAACCGCTCGAGATCCAATCGGGCGAATGGCGACACACTGTCCAAAGGGAGATCGGCGCCCGCCAATATGACGTACTTTCCGCTAGCCAGCAGCCAAGGCCTATAGGTACTGCGAACCAAAAGCCGTGAATAAACGTCGTCAAAGTCCCGTTCAACCAAAGCATCAAAAGACAAAGACCGCCGATACCTTTGACCTAGAAGCGCTGCCATCAAGTCAGGTAAAGAACGAAAATGCTTGTAAACCGTTCCGTTAGAGTAACCTGAGCGCTTGGCAATTTTATTTAACGACAGTGAGTTAATGCAGTCCTTCGCCAATAGCGCTTCAGCAGCCGAGATCAATTCATGATATTGCTGCTCCCTGTCAACCATTTCCCTTTTCCTTTGATGAGCTCCCTCAGACTCAATACTGCCAAAAAACAGACCACACACACAACGGTAATTTATTTCGCAAACGCCATCCTATTGTTTTTTATCAAGTAAATTTGGCGCACCAAGCTTCGAACCCTCTTCTTGATGGACGGCGCAAATTAAATAAAACAGCGCAATACAATAACAATCAAGGGACGACTCTTGATTCGACCTAGCGAGTAGAAACTTATTTGGTTTTATCTGCCTGAAAAAATGGAGTGGAAAATGAAAAAAATTGCGCTAATGGTATCGCTATCTCTAGGTACTATTTGTGCTGCGAATGCAGCATCCTACCCACCAGCCCCCGATGTCGGCCAATTAGGCACAGTCATCACCAACCCATTTAAGAACGCGCCACTCACAGCCGTGATTGGCCTGGCCGGAAATACCATCAGTGACGTCAGCGTCAAAGTGCATGGTAAAGGCGCAAACGGCATCGACATTGAGTATGAAGTTGGCCCTAAATCACTGCTCAACAACGATGGGATCCCCATCTGGGGGATGTACGCCTCCCACCGCAATAAAGTGACCGTCAGCTTTGTTAAAGATGGCAAAAAATACGTTGAAGATTACACCATTCAAACTTCAGGGATCAGCAACCGCTATCTGGACAGTCGCGATAATTCCGATTTGATGACGGTAGATGTCAAAAAAGTCAGCCCGGAGTTTAAAGATTCGCTGTATTTCGTCAACTCCTTCACCTATACCCCAGACGGCACCAACCTATCCTGGGCTGCACAAAAAGCACCGAAGAAAAAAGGTGCTCAATATCCAGCAGTAAAAACTACCGGCGCCATGTTCTTCGATATGGCCCCAATGAACTTCGTCATCGATTCCCAGGGCGAATACCGCTGGTGGATGGAGCAGGACGCGATCTACGACGGCTTTGGCATTGACGCAGAGCAACGCGGCTTGATGATGGGCTTCAACCAAACCGACAAAGGCAGCTTTACCTTCACCAAAGGCCAGCGCTGGGGTGAGTTCGACATGATGGGTCGCTTCCTTGTCGACCAACGCTTGCCTCATGGCTATGTCGATGCCAGCCACGAAGCCCACTACACCTCTATTGACACCGTCATGCTCCGTGTCGGTAAGCAAAACTACCGCCGCGATGATGGGGTGATGGTCAATACCGTCCGTGACCACATTGTTGAGGTCGACCGGCTGGGCAACGTGCAAGAAGTGTGGGACCTGACCAAGATCCTCGACCCTATGCGGGATGATCTGCTGACCTCCCTCGATCTGGGCGCCGTTTGCCTGAACGTCGACATGGACTCCATCGGTAAGAAAGCCACCGCCGAGCCAGATGCCGATCTGGGCGACATTCCAGGCGTTGGTGCCGGTCGTAACTGGGCCCACGTTAACTCCATTTGGTATGACAAAAACGACGATTCCATCATCCTGTCACTGCGTCACCAAGCCACGGTTAAGATTGGCCGCGACAAAGAGGTCAAGTGGATCCTGTCGCCTAATACTGGCTGGGGCGAGCTGTCTAATAAGGTACTGACTCCAGTCGACGCGCGCGGCAATAAGCTGAACTGCGAAGGTGCTCGCTGTGAAGGTACGGACTTCGATTGGAGCTACACTCAGCACACCTCTTGGGGTAACGATAAGGGCACAGTCACCGTCTTCGATAACGGCGATGGTCGCTTCCATGAGCAACCTGCAATGCCAACCATGAAGTACAGCCGCTTTGTTGAATACAAGGTCGATCCTAAAAACATGACCGTGCAACAGTTGTGGGAGTACGGTAAAGAGCAAGGCTACGATTGGTACTCCCCCATCACCTCAAACACCGAATACGACGCACGCAGCAACACCATGTTTAGCTTCAGCGGTTCAGTATTCATGTTTGAACGTGGCGAGCCCACCATCGGTAAGATCTCCGAGATCAATTACGACACAAAAGAGATTGAAGTTGAGATCGACGTTCTTTCCAACAAAGACAATCAACCTCACTACCGTGCTCTGAAGATCTATCCTGACACTCTGTTCAGTGAATAAGTAAGATAGCGGGCCAAGCCTAGCGCTTGGCCCGCTTCTTTCCCACGCGAGCAAAGTAAACCATCTAATTTTTAAGAAAAATGCAATTCAGTCATTCGAAACACCAATCGAAACATTACTCTCCTAAAAGCAGCAAAACGAAACTTCATTAACAAAGTAATCACTCCCCTCTGTATTGTTCTGTTTTTCCTACGTTGCTGCTGCGATGCTGCGAGTACCTGTGTGCAAAGGGCGATTACAGACATGGCCATCCCCCGTCAACTCAAAGATCTCAGCGTCATCCACTTACAGCTGATCCAAAAACTGCTGATCCACCGCTGCACGACCAGCGCCGGTAAAGAGCTTGGCCTCAGCCAACCCTCAGTCAGTTACCATCTGAAGAATCTCAGAGGCCTGTTTAACGATGAGTTGTTTGTTCGCTCTCAGCAAGGCCTGAGGCCAACCGAACATTGCCAACGGTTATCACGCCATATTAATGACATCCTTAGCCGCATCGAAGACGACTTGCTGCAATGTGGCACGTTCGAGCCATCAAATGTCGCCAAGGAGCTCAGAGTCGTTATGGATCCAACCTGTTGGCGCTTGAATGCGCTACTCATGGCGGAACTACAACGACTCATGCCCCGCACGACACTATCTACTGAATATTGGAATCGACAAACCTTTTACCGAACTGGAACAGGGTCAAATTCACTTTGGCGTGCATGTTATTCCTACGATAACAGCGCAGTTTCACAAAGTGCCTTTAGGTCCGTGCCAGCGCGTATTTATCATGCGAAAAAGGCATCCTTTAGCGCAGCAAAAAGTGGTCCACTTGCACGATTTGACTCAATACCCAGTCGCCCTGCACGATTTCAGCCGGCTAAATGGGAGCGGCAACTCCCTCATCGAGCGCGTACTAAAGCAACACAACTTGCAGCTCAATCTTCGCGCTAGAGTCGCCGACTGCCAAGCCTTATACGCGTCACTGTTGAGCGGCAATACCATAGCCTACACGTCGACACTCGCTCTGCCAGACGATCTCTCCGACTATGTCCTACTTGCTGCCCCTAAACCACTCACCCAAGTGCAAACTCAATACTGCTTGTATATCGCCAGCCAACGTTATGGTTCGCAGGAAACCAGCTATATATCCGACCTCATATATACCTGTTTTCAACAGCTATACGACCAACAGACACGCCCAGAAATAGCGCAAGTTCTGACAACCCAAAATAACTTACTCAAGGCGTAGAGTCGACGACATAAAACAATCGTTAACTACGCAAAAAAAATAACATTCATCGTTATAAATATGAGTCCACATCACTAAGTCCGACCACACAAAAGCCGCAGCAGTGATTAACAACCGATTCAGCACACTGCATAATTTTCTACGTAGAAGGAGTCTACCGAACAACAGGCCACAACCCCGGGGTAATGCCACCCCCTTCAAGGGGGCCTTTCAGGTAGTCACTACGGCGAGAGTGGGCGCCAACTAACCGAGCACTCCCTTTGCACCATGCCCCTACATTAATCTTATATATAGGCAAACTTAAATATTTGCATATCCGCCCTTATACCTTTCACCATCTCATAATTAGCAACAATCCTAGCTGCACTAAAATGACATTCGTCGCACGAGTCACAAACGACCCCGCTCCGTTGTCGATAAGGTCTTTCCCGAGATGTGAGCTCTGTGACTTATGCAAACAAAGAGGGATGAATGATGAATAAGAAATTACTGCCTATCGCGATCGCCGTTGGCTTATTTTCTGCCACTGCGGTACAGGGGGCGGGTTTTCCAGCGACTCCAGTGGTTGGGCAATTAGGTCAAATGTGGGTAAATCCATCGGGCTACTCGCCACTGACAGCGCTATTGGAAAGTGGTCAAAAAAACATTACCGATGTTCACGTTACTGTGCATGGGAAGGGTAAAAAGGGCGTTGATGTTGCCTATCCGGTTGGCCCAAAGGCCATGATGCGTCACCATGGGATCCCCATTGTCGGTCTGTACCCCGACTACAAAAACCAAGTCACGGTAACCTTTAAGATGGACGGCAAAAAGTACGTCGACAAATACGATGTATTAACTTCCCCCATTAATAACAGATACGTCGACGCCCGTAATGTCACCGCGATGCAGGAAGTCGAGGTCGTCAAGGTTGATAAAGCGTTTAAAGACCGCCTCTACCTCGTGAACTCCCACACACTGACTCAGCAAGGTTCCGATCTCCATTGGTCTGCTCCCAAAGGGAAAGAGTCCGCAACCCTATCCATGGGTTCTATACCATTTGAAGCGGCGCCGATGACCTACATCGTCGATACCAATGGCGACTACCGTTGGTGGTTGGATCAGGACGCGGTATACAACGCCAATGACATCGACATCAATAAGCGTGGCTACTTTATGGGCGTTCGGAAAACCGAATCCGATAAGTTTACCTACGTTCAAGGTCAGCGCTGGGGCCACTTCGATCTGCTAGGCAATTTCAATTCGTTCCGCTTACCACGGGGCTATCAAGACGCCTCTCACGAAGCGGTAACCATGCCCAATGGCGATGTGCTGGTCCGTGCGGCCAAAACCAACTACATCAACAGCCGCGGTGATAAAGTCCACACCGTCCGTGACCACATCCTGCAAGTCAATAGACTGGGTGAGCTCGTCGACGTGTGGGTGCTACCGGAGATCATGGATGAGTACCGCGATGCGCTGCTCTCGTCACTGGATCTGGGCGCCGTCTGCGTCAATGTGGATATCGAGCAGGTCGGTCAAACCTTGGATGAGATGGACCTCGATGCCCCTTACGGTGACCTTGCTGGCGTTGTGGCAGGACGTAACTGGGCCCACGTAAATTCGATCTCCTACGACCCAAGCGATGATGGCATCATCCTGTCATTCCGCCATCAAGGCACCGCAAAAATCACCCGCGACAAGCAGGTGAAGTGGATCCTGGCGCCACGGGAAGGTTGGCGCGGCGAATTGGCAGAAAAAGTGCTGCAACCCGTCGATGCCAATGGCAAGCCTATCGAGTGCACCATCAAAGGGAAATGTGAGGGTGACTTCGACTTCTCCTACACTCAGCACACTTCCTATTTGAGCCCACGCGGCACTGTTACCGTGCTCGACAACGGCGATGGCCGCTGGCATGAGCAACCCGCCATGCCGACCGATAAGTGGACCCGCTTCGTTGAGTACGATATCGACGAAGAAAACATGACAGTGAAGCAGGTTTGGGAATACGGTAAAGAGCGAGGCTACGATTGGTACAGCCCCATTACCTCCAACGTCGAGTATGTGCCCGATCGCAACACCATGTTTGGCTTTGGCGGCTCCGTGCACTTGCTGGAACCCGGCAGCCGCGCAACCGGTATGATCAACGAGATCGACTACGACACCAAAGAGGTCAAAGTTGAGATCCGTGTAAAATCGGATAAGAAAAACACACCGCACTACCGGGCCTTGTTCGTAGAGCCGGCCAAAATGTTCGGTGAATAAATTCCTATCTGTATAACTGCCAAGGTCTGACGGAATGTCAGGCCTATTATTTTGAGCCTGTCACAAGCTGCATCAACCCGCTTACCTTAGATAACACTCAACCAGCCCAGTCAAAACACGAATCGAAACATTGCCCCCCTAAAAGCCACAAAACGAAACTTGCTCAACAAAGTCGTCACCTCCCCTTTTATTGTTCTGTTTTTTTCAAGTTGTTGCTGCAATGCTCTGAGTACCTGTGTGTAGAGGAAAGGCGAACATATGACTGCTCCCCGTCAACTCAAAGACCTCGGCGTTATCCATTTACAGTTGATCCAAAAGCTGTTGATCCACCGCAGCACCGCTGATGCAGGAAAAGAACTCGGGCTCAGCCAATCTTCGGTCAGTTACCACCTAAAAAACCTCAGGGTTTTGTTTGATGATGAACTGTTTGTCCGCTATCAAAATGGCTTAAAGCCAACAGAACATTGCCAGCGGCTATCGCACCACATCAATGACATATTAAGTCGCATCGAAGACGACTTGTTGCAATGTGGCTCTTTTGATCCAGCCAACGTGCAAAAGGAGTTGTGGGTTGTCACGGATCCCACCTGTTGGCGCTGGCATCCATTGCTGCTCGCTGAACTTAAAAAGCGCACACCTCGGGTTACCCTGACGACACAAGGCTGGAACTCTCAAAGCTTCAAAGAGCTTGAGCAGGGGCGAGTGCACTTTGGTGTTCATATTTTAACCAACACCCCAGCACACTTTCATAATATCCCCTTGGGGCCGACTGAACGTGTATTTATCATGCGAAAAGGCCATCCTTTGGCACAACATGGCAAAGTTGCGCTACAAGACCTAACTCAATATCCGGTACTAATCCACCATCTAAGCGGCTGGAATTGTCATGGTCAATCCGTTATGGAGAACGTGCTGAAGGCTCATAACTTGCAATTAAACTTGAAAGCAAGGTTGTCCGACAGTCATGCTCTATTCGAAGCTCTGAAATACAGCAATGCTATCACCTATTCATCTGTCTTGGCACTACCATACGAGCTAAGTGATTACGCACTGCTACCTGCTCCCCCGGAGCTCACCCAAGTCAAAACCCATTACAGCCTGTATATTTCTGGTCACCGCTATGGCTCACAAGAGACCAGTTTCATGACGGAGCTGCTCTATGATTCGTTTCAGTCGCTATATGAAGAGACAGACCGACCAGAAATATCCCGCACCTTGATGCAACAAAATGAGCTACTGGAAGATTATTTAAGTAAATTAACCGTTACCGCAGCCAACTGAGTAAATCAGGTTAGCAGGGCGAGATCATGAATGAAGCTTGATCACACTCTTGCTGAGATTGTTCATAGTGCCACGTGCGTCTGCGTTCATTAATTGTGCCTTTTCGGAGACTACATTAACCACCTTCTCCAGCGCAGGTTAGGAACTAAACACTCATGCTCTTGCCCTGATCAGGTTAATGCTTATACCAATAAAAGGCATCAAACTAAAAGCCCGGCATCGCCGGGCTTTTGATTCATATTAGTAGAACCGCTAAAGCTTATTCACCGAACATCTTCGCAGGCTCGATGAACAGGGCGCGATAATGCGGTGCATTTTTCTTATCGGATTTCACGCGGATCTCAACTTTAACGTCTTTGGTGTCGTAGTCGATCTCGTTGATCATACCGGTAACGCGACTGCCAGGTTCCAGCAAGTGTACAGAGCCACCAAAACCAAACATGGTGTTGCGATCTGGCACATACTCTACGTTAGAAGTAATTGGGCTATACCAGTCATAACCACGCTCCTTACCGTATTCCCAAACCTGCTTAACGGTCATGTTCTCTTCGTCAATGTCGTACTCTACGAAGCGGGTCCACTTGTCAGTCGGCATGACGGGTTGGTCTAACCAGCGACCATCGCCGTTATCAAGAACGGTAACAGTGCCACGAGGGCTCAACCAGGAAGTGTGTTGGGTATAGGAGAAGTCGAAGTCACCTTCACATTTCCCTTTGCTGGTACATTCAATAGGTTTCCCGTTAGCATCAACCGGTTGCAACACTTTGCCTGCCAGCTCGCCGCGCCAACCTTCTCGTGGCGCCAGGATCCATTTCACTTTTTTATCGCGAGTCAGTTTCGCTGTACCCTGGTGGCGGAATGATAGAATGATGCCGTCATCGCTTGGATCGTAGGAGATGGAATTCACGTGCGCCCAGTTACGGCCAGCGACAACCCCTGCAGTATCACCATATGGGGCGTCGAGTGGGATCTCATCCATGGTTTGACCAACCTGGTCGATATCTACGTTAACGCAGACGGCGCCCAGATCCAGAGCCGAGAGCAGAGAATCACGATACTCATCCATGATTTCTGGCAGTACCCAAACATCAACTAGTTCACCGCGAGGGTTAACTTGTAATATGTGGTCACGAACCGTGTGTACCTTATCGCCACGGCTGTTGATGTAGTTGGTTTTTGCCGCACGGACTAATACGTCGCCATTTGGCATAGTCACCGCTTCGTGAGAGGCATCTTGATAGCCCCGTGGTAAGCGGAACGAATTGAAATTGCCTAACAGATCGAAGTGGCCCCAGCGCTGACCCTGCACGTAGGTAAATTTATCGGTGTCAGTTTTGCGAACCCCCATAAAGTAGCCACGTTTATTGATATCGATATCATTGGCATTATATACCGCATCTTGATCCAACCACCAACGATAGTCACCATTGGTATCAACGACATAGGTCATTGGCGCCGCCTCGAATGGCATAGAGCCCATGGCTGGCGTGGCATCAAACAATTTGGAGCTCGGGCCTTTAGAGCCGGACCAGTGGATGTCAGAACCTTGCTGAGTCAGTGTATGAGAGTTTACGAGGTAGAGCCGATCTTTAAACTTCTTATCGACCTTGATGACCTCGACCTCTTGCATGGCCGTGACGTTACGAGCATCAACGTATTTATTTTGGATAGGTGATGTCAGAACATCATATTTATCGACATGCTTTTTGCCGTCCTTTTTAAAGGTGACTGTAACCTTGTTTTTGTGGTCCGCGTACAAACCAACAATGGGGATACCATGATGACGCAGGATGGCTTTTGGGCCAACCGGGTAAGCAACATCAACGCCCTTTTTACCTTTACCATGAACGGTGACATGAACATCGGTAATGTTCTTTTGACCAGTTTCTAAAAGAGCAGTCAGAGGAGAGTTGCCCGTTGGATTAACCCACATCTGGCCTAGGTCGCCAACCGCAGGAGCCGCAGGGAAGCCCGCAGCCATCACACTGCTTGCAGAAAACAAGCCCACTGCAACCGCAGTTACCAGTAACTTTTTGTTCATCATCGCATCCTTTTTTTATCTTGAGCTGCCACCGGCCGCCCGTTGAAATCAGTATAAGTTTGACAACTCGCCGCGATTTGCGACCTTGGCCGCGAACATTGTTTCGACAAAAATTACGATGCTACAAATCAGAAACGCACCACTAAATCCCCCCTTGCTTTCAACTATTCACTACACACAATTAAAAAAATCAAATTATCCATCGGCACACCATTAGGTTTTTCGAACGCTCCAATTAAATAATTAGATAAGACAGCAAAAAGCTTGCGCGGCGCCCGATAAAAATAAACAAATGGTTGCGCCTACCTCCGTACCAAGTGAGCATGATCACACTCCGCTCTCGTTTATGCTCGGGCATGCAAAGGCGGACATCCAAAAAATGAAATAAAGAATTAGATAACGGAATCCAATCCATCACTGATCTAAGGAAAGACCATGCGCAATGTCATTCTCGCCGCCGTTTTCGCCTGCTTGGCCATGCCATCTCTCGCAGCCACCTATAAAGAAGGTGAGCACTACCAGGTATTGAAGCCTGAAATGCAATTCAATGCTCCAAATCAGGTCACCAAGATCTACTCGGTCAATTGCCCATTCTGCTACAAATATGAAACCGCCGTTATCCCAGGAATGGTCTCTCACCTACCTAAAGGTGCCAAATACGACGGCTACCACATCACCACCAAGACCCCACTCGGCACCGAAAAAACCCAAGTCTTAGCCGTTGCTAAAGTCATGGGTAATGAAAAAGGCTACAAAGAAGCCAAGATGGCTTTCTATCACCGCTACCACGATGAGAAAAAGCACTTTGCCAACGGTGAAGAAGCTATCGCCTTTGGCCTCAAAGCCGCAAAGATCAGCCGCAGTGATTTTGACAAGCAGGTCAACACCAAAGCAGTGAAAGATCAAATGGCGCAGTGGGACCAAGGCGTTGAAGTCGCCAAGATCCAAGGCATTCCTGCCATGGTAGTGAACGGTAAATACCTGATCAACACCGCAAAGGTTCGCTCAATGACCATGCTCGATGAGATGGTTGCACAGCTTCTTGCTGAATAAGGACGTATCCAATGGAGTTACTGAAGTCTCTTTGGGCGAACGTCAAAGCCGAGCCTGTGCCCACCTTGCACCGCTGGGCCAACCTGCGCCCGGTTTGGTTTGTCATGGCTGGCGCCGCCCTGTTTCTCGAGGCAACGGCCCACATCTATTTCCAATGGTTCTTGGCGATGGATCCGTGCGAAAAGTGCGTCTACATCCGCTACAGCCAGTTCTGCATCATGTTTGCCGGTTTGTTGATCGCCATCAAGCCGCAAAACCTGGTGTTAAAGCTGATCGGCCTCTACATCGCCTGGTGGGCGATCCTCCAAGGCATGGTCTGGTCAGTTGACCTAGTCGCGAGCCATTCAACCATGGAAGCACTGGATACCGGCATGGACTTCTTTGCCGCTGGCGGTGGGGCGAACGCCTGTGCAACCGAACCCTCCTTCCCGTTTGGGTTGCCATTACACGAGTGGTTCCCAACCACCTTCGCCATCACCGGCGTTTGCGGTGAAGACAACTGGAGCTTCCTTGGTGGCAGCATGGGTCACTGGCTGGTGTTCATCTATGGTGTGAAGATCGCCGTTCTCGGCACCGTCACCATCGGCTGGCT
The DNA here is from genome assembly GCF_039543565.1 of Ferrimonas pelagia. Lineage (NCBI taxonomy): Bacteria > Pseudomonadati > Pseudomonadota > Gammaproteobacteria > Alteromonadales > Ferrimonadaceae > Ferrimonas > Ferrimonas pelagia. The sequence continues at coordinate 33,401 of NZ_BAABJZ010000022.1, forward strand.
GGCCGGTTTCGTTAAGCCCAAAACCGCTTCCGCAAGCTAAAATACGAAGCCCCCGTGTCGCTTGCTTAGAGCGCCGCAGGGGCTTTTTCGCCCCCTCCCCCCTTTGCACTTCAAGCAACACGATTCGAAGATCCTCCCTAGTATTTGGCTGATCGCCGTGATCTCATTTCCAGCGTTGCCCGCCAAGACTTCCTTAACAACCGCCAAGTCGTCATTCTAGCTAACTCAGCACAATCACCGAGCACACGATGGCAACACGACAACAGATCGCTTTTCTGTTACCCGTATCATGCAAGCCACTGTGAGTGTTCGTGCAGCAAGCTAGAGGGGAAAGCAATGAGTGCATTAGACGATATCCGGATAGGCTCACTTCGCGTATTTAAAGTGCTCTATGAAGAGCGCTCAACCACCAAGGCCGCAGACCGGTTAAATCTGTCGCAATCAACGGTCAGCTACGAATTGAAAAAGCTGCGTGAGATCTTCGACAACCCGCTATTTCTTCGGAATCGCGCAGGATTGCTCCCCAATGAACACGCGCACCACATTTACAATCACCTGCCTCAGCTGTTTCACGATCTGGAGGTGCTCTACAATGAACGGGTCGATTTTGACCCCCAGTTATTCCATGGAACCGTCAGAATTGACATCATCGAACCACTCGCGATGACCGTCATTCCATCCATATATCAAAAACTCCATGCGCTTTGCCCTCATTTGCAAATCGTGATCCGCACCTGGGAAGAGAGCTCACTGGAGAAGATAAAGCAGGCCGAGGTTGACGTCGGGATCCACCTCCACGCCATCAATTCAAGCCAGGTTCGCTGTCAACCTGCGGCTCCGTCAAATCGTGTCTTTGCCTGCCACCACCATCATCCATTGAAAAACAAGAAAGAGGTCAGCTTACAAGATATCTGCGCCTATCCACTCATACTTCCCAGCGTTAGCCACGCAAACAAAGACGGCAAATCAATTATCGAAGCCGCGTGCGAACAACAAGGGATCACACCGCAGATCTCAGCAAAAATAAGCTATTTGCCGGCCATCATTCCGATCATTAAATCGAGTTCGGCCCTCTATTTCAGCTCTAAAACCAGCTTGCATGCCTTTCGAAAAGACCTCTATTTTATTGAGGTTCCTGATGAGGTCGCCACTGTCGACCAAAGAGGCTATAACCTGCTCTATCCCAACGAACGACACGATTCACCTTTTCACCAGTGGTTACGTAAACTTCTGATACAGATCTTATCCGAAAGCTGCGGTACCGCACGGTCGTCTGACAGCCCCATCAATGACTAGCATAATCTTCTGCCGCCCAAAAAAATAACAGAGTTAACGACATGGCCGATAATGAGCTATGTAAGGTGTAAATTTCATTTCACCTTTAGCAAAAGTCGTCAAAAATCTTAAAGCGTAACAGCGTTCGAACGCTCGATGCCAGAAGGCGCACGGTTCTTACTGTCGCAAGAATTACGATGAATGTGCCATTCAATCATCGGAAGCTCAAAATGAACAAAAGAACCGCGCTGTTATCCGCAGTTATTGCGTCGGCACTCTCACTCTCTGGTCAGGTAACGTTTATTAATGAGGCCCACGCTGTCTTGAAGATCACTCGTCCATCTCAGGGACAACTGGGTAACGTTCAAATTAACCCATATGGCTATGCGCCCCTGACAGCCGTCATCTATCTCAAGCAACAACAACCCAAAGATATGATCGTCACCGTCTTAGGCAAAGGCGACGATGGGGTGCCAATCTCCTACCCGGTTGGTGAGCAGATGATGCGCACCCATGACGGTGTCCCTGTATTTGGGCTGTATGGCGATCACCTCAATCTGGTCGAACTCAGCTACACCCTCGATGGCAAGCCGGTCACTGAAACCTACAAGATCCACACTCAGCCGGTTGTCGGCCCGAGCGTCGAAGGCCAGGTTCACTCCTACCCTCAAGTGACGCCCGTTGCCGTTGACAGCGAGTTTCAAGACCGCCTCTACTGGGTCAACCATTTACCCCACAACTCCAACGACCCTCTGTTGATCCGCGCCGGCGGTGGTGCATTCGAGTGGGATCGTTGGGCCATTAACTTCATCACCGATACCCAAGGCGAAGTGCGCTGGTTCCTTGATCACAACAAGATGCACGACATTAACGTCACCCAAAAACGTGGCGTCATCATGGGTGTCCACCAGACCGATAACGGTGACATCATCTTTGGTCAGGGCCAACGTTATTACCGCATGGATCTGCTCGGCCGCATGATCATCGAGCGCGATCTGCCCGCTGGCTTCATCGACTTCTCACACGATCTGCAGGAGATGCCCAATGGCAACTATCTGATCCGTGCTGCCAAACAAAACTACGTCCGTCCGGATGGGCAGGTCGTCGATACCGTCAGGGATCATATCTTGGAAGTCGACCCACACGGTCAAGTCGTGGATGTCTGGGATCTCAATACCATTTTGGATCCAATGCGGGATGCCCTGCTTATCGCGCTGGACGCCAAAGCGGTTTGTCTTAACGTCGACGACAACGCCGAAGGGATCAATATCGAGCCAGATGCGCCGTTTGGCGACAATGCGGGCGTCGGCACTGGCCGTAACTGGGCCCACGTCAACTCGGTCGATTACGACGCCAGTGATGATTCCATCGTTATCTCGCCACGTCACCAAGCCACCGCCATTAAGATCGGTCGCGATAAAGAGGTGAAGTGGATCTTAGGTCCAAGCGAGGGCTGGAACGATGATCTGGCCAAGAAGCTGCTGACGCCGGTCGACAAACGCGGCAAGAAACTGAACTGCTCGCCACAGGGCAAGTGTGAAAACACCGACTTTGACTTTGGCTATTCGCAACACACTTCCTACGTCGTACCAGAAAAGGGCACCGTGGTGACCTTTGACAATGGTGATGGTCGCTATCACGAGCAGCCCGCCTTTGCTGAATCCAAGTACAGTCGGGGCGTTGAGTACAAGATCGACGAGAAGAAGATGACCGTTAAACAGGTATGGGAATACGGCAAGGATCGTGGGTACGAGTTCTACTCACCGATCACCTCCATCACCCAATACCAGGCGGACAAAGACTCCATGATGGTGTATTTCGCCTCCGCCGAGCTGTTCTCAAAAGCCACCACCAAACCCAAACTGGTGGAACTGGGCTATGGCAGCCAGGACGTGAAAGTGGAGCTGCACATTGAATCCACAACACCACGCCAGCCCTCTTATCGGACCACGGTGATCCGACCGAACAAGGCGTTTCAGAAGTAATTCGATCACCAACTGAACGCGGTCAGGCATTGAGCCTGACCGCCCTCCTCAAAAAAAGTTAGCTGAGAATTTCCCATGAAAAAGACCCTAACCGCCCTGTTTACTCTGGCCATCGCCTTTGGTGGCCAAGCCGCCACCTACAAAGAGGGCACACATTATCAAGTGCTGAAGCCGGAAGCCCAATTCACCGCCAACAGCGAAGTCACCAAGGTGTACTCCGTCAACTGCCCCTTCTGCTACAAGTACGAAACGGCAGTGATCCCCAACATGGAGAAAAACCTGCCTAAAGGTGCCAGCTACGAAGGCCTACACATCACCACCAAAACCCCACTGGGCGTCGAAAAGTCACAAGTGCTAGCCGTCGCCAATGTGATGGGTAACGATAAAGGCTACAAAGCCGCCAAAATGGCTTACTACAAGCACTTCCACGACGATAAAAAGCGTTTCAGCGACGGTGCTGAAGCGATCGCGTTCGGCCTCAAAGCCGCCAAGATCAAAAAAGCTGACTTTGACAAGCACGTTAAGACTCAAGCTGTGACCGATCTGCTGGCCTACTGGGACCAAGGCGTTGAAGTGGCCAAGATCCAAGGGATCCCTGCCATGGTGGTCAACGGTAAATATCTGATCAACACCGCTCAGATCCGCTCCATGACCATGCTCGATGAGATGGTTGCCCAACTGCTGGCCGAATAAGGATACTCCCCATGGAACTGCTTAAATCCCTTTGGGCCAACGTCAAGGCCGAACCGGTGCCGACCCTGCACCGCTGGGGCAATCAAAGCCCTGTCTGGTTGGTGATGGCCGGTGCGTCCGGCTTCCTGATGCTCTGCTCCACCTTGTACTTTCAGGGCTGGTTGGCGATGGATCCCTGCGAGAAGTGTGTCTACATCCGCCTAAGTCAGATCTGCATCATCATCGCCGGGATCGCCCTCGCAGCAGCCCCACGCAACATGGTAATGAAGCTGGCAGGTCTCGCTTTCGCCTGGTGGGCCATCTTCTACGGTCTGAACCATTCACTGGACTACATTGCCAGCCACCACACCATGGACGCGCTGGATTCCGGTATGGACTTCTTCGCAGCCGGTGGCGGCGCCAACGCCTGTGCCACTGAGCCTGCCTATCCATTTGGTCTGCCCCTGCACGAGTGGTGGCCCGGCATGTTCGCCATCACCGGCGTGTGTGGCGAAGATGACTGGAGCTTCCTTGGCGGCACCATGGGCCACTGGCTGGTCTTCACCTACAGCATCAAAATTGCCGTACTCGGGATCGTTACCGGCGGCTGGGCCGCAGGCTTTGCCAAGAAGAAAGCAGCGACCGCCAATTAACCCCATATAGCCTTTGCCTGCGGTCACGCAGACAGAGGCTGTATTCCTTCACCAGCGATCAGCATACCGGCATTCGAATATCTTCTCCTTAAACCACCCAACCTCGTGAGCCGACACCAACAATGGCATTTCGACCCTTTTCCTGCTCCGGACAAGGCGCCAATCTACATGGCTAACCCCTTGCAGTTGTTGAGCATCATCGTTGGCTCAACGTATCCATTGCAACAGAAATAAGGGCAAAGGAAGTCGATGCAGCAAGACGTCAGTGAACACATTCTTGATATCGCCGTGCTAGAGATCGAGCAGCGAGGGATCGTCGATTTCTCCCTCTCCGGCGTCGCCCACAGCGCGCATGTGTCCAAATCTACCGTATATAAGCTGTATCCAACCAAAGACGACGTCATGCTCGCGGTTTTTCGGCGTGAATTGCTTCTCCGCTTACAACAAGCCCAATCCGTGAGTCATTGCTCCTTGTTGAATAACGTTGAAAAAGTGCTGACCTTCCATGCACTTTCAATCGCCTTACAATGCCAGTCTCCCAGCCAACACGGCCTGAAATTCCTCCCCACCAACCCAACGCTATGGCACAAAGCGAAGAAATCGCGGGTCGATGAGATGACCGCATTACTTCAGCGCATCTACAAATTCCCCGAATACCTGCTAGAGCAAGCCTGTATTGCAGCGGAAATAAAAATGTCACCGAGACAGATCGTCTTGGCCGAGCTGGATTTGATGGCCCAGGAGCGTGGCTACATCGTCAACATCCTGAATGTGGCGACACGCAACCAATATTTGTGCCTGCCTATTGAGCATTATGTTGGCAGTCTTGAACATCAACTCTTAACCCACTGTGATAACCCGGTTCTTATTGTTGATCGAGCAAAGATCGCGCGCTGGATCCATCGCGATCTAAACTTGGAAACGCACTCTAACTGAACCTTAGTCTCAACTACGCTCACACCAGTACACCCTGTATCAGATACACCGTTTGGGGAAGTACAGGCTGTACCTGCACCCGTGAGTCTCATCACCTCCCCAAAATACTGGCTCTGTAATCTGGCTTTGTCTCAATGAACAAAAGGATGATGACAGATGAAACACACAAAAACCCTCACCGCCATCGTGGTTGGCGCACTGATGATAGCCCCAGCTGCCATGGCCAAAGTCGGTATCAAATCCTCCACAGGTGGGCCACCGACTCAAGGAGCACTTGGGAACGTAGTGATCGACCCCTACGGCATCGCGCCGCTGGCTGCAGTTATCGACTTAGGTGGCCGCAAACTTGTGGATGCCAAGGTCACCGTAAAAGGCAAGGGCAAGAAAGGGCGCGACATTAGCTACGATGTGCGTCGCCAGAGTATTCTGACCCACAATGGTATTCCTGTATTCGGCCTGTACCCGAACCATCGCAATTCCGTTGAAGTGAGCTACACCCTTGAGTCTGGCGAAAAGAAACAAGAGACTTACGCGGTACAGACTCAACCCATCTTCACTCAAGCATTCGATGGCATGCAGCGCCCCTATCCAGAAAACGAGGTGAAGACCGTCAAGAAAGGGTTTGAGGATAGACTCTATCTGGTCAACGCCAGCCACCGTGGCACCGAGTCCAAAAACCTGATCCGCCCCAATGGCGGTGCCTATGAGTGGAACAGCCACCCTAACTATCAATATATCACCGACACTCAAGGCGATGTGCGCTGGTACCTGAGCCCCTTCTCCTTTGTTGGCGATGAGCAATTGGGCAAACGTGGTGTACTGATGGGTTACCATCAAATGGATAACGGCGATCTGATCGTCGCCAAAGGCCAAAGCTATTACCGCTTCGACTTGATGGGCCGCAAGGTGTTCGAGAACCGCCTGCCGCGTGGCTACATCGATCACAGCCACGAGATCATTCGTACCGTCAACGACACCTACATGATCCGAGTGGCTAAGAAGAACTACCTGCGTCCGGATGGCCAATTTGTCAGTACCGTGCGCGACCACATCATTGAGATCGACGAGTTTGGCCAGGTGGTAGAGGAATGGGATCTGAACTCCATCTTGGATTACAACCGCAGCGACCTGCTCACCGTCTTGGACTCCTCTGCAGTCTGTCTCAATATCGATATGGACAAGATGGGTCAGAAGGTGGAAATCGAACCGGATGCGCCCTTTGGTGACAGCGTTGGCGTCGCTCCGGGCCGCAACTGGGCCCACGTCAACTCCATCGCCTACGATGACAAAGATGACTCCATCATCTTATCCCTCCGCCACCAAGGCACCGTTAAGATCGGTCGTGACAAGGAAGTGAAATGGATTTTGGCCGGCAATCTGGGCTGGGGCGATCTGGAAGATAAGGTGCTCACGCCAGTCGATAGCAAAGGACGCAAGCTCGACTGTCACGCCGGCGTGTGTAACAACAGCGACTTTGACTGGCCCTGGACCCAGCACACCTCATGGTTGACCTCTCGCGGCACTGTGATCTCCTTCGATAACGGTGATGGTCGTGCCTTCGACCAACCGGCGATGCCCAACATGAAGTACAGCCGGGGTGTTGAGTACAAGATCGATGAGAACAAGATGACCGTTGAGCAGGTCTGGGAATACGGTAAAGAGCGAGGCTACGAGTGGTACAGCCCAGTAACCTCTTCCATTCGCTACCACGAAGACACCAATACCATGGTGATGTTCTCTGGCTCCGCCGGCCTGTTTAACGCCCCTGAGGTATCCACTCCATGGATCACCGAAGTCGCAGCAGACGATTCCAAAGAGGTCAAAGTGGAGATCAAGATCCACCACGTAGCGCCGTCATTGGCCGCCTATCGTACTCTGGTGATCGATCCCGACAAGGCGTTCTAACACTAAGCCAAGTGACTTAGAACAGGATGGGGGGATTCTAATGCCCCCATCCTTCATTTTCTTGAATAGGATATTTGAGTCCGCGACATCAAAATCCTCGCTGTCGCAGGAAAGAGGACGATATAAAATTACTGGATATTTATAATCGAATTCATGCAGTTCAACACATTCAACTCCCAATTTTGCCGCTAGAGTGGAGCATTCGATACATCCTCTCGAACGCCAAAAGAAGGAAAACGGTTAGTGACGTATCAGAACCTACGTGTCCCTGTCACCAACGCTCAGCTGTTTCAACTCCTATCCGTATTTAGCCTAATTGCGATGTTTCGCCTGCAAAGCGAGCATCTACTTCTCCATTTTCCCGTACTCAACATCACCTCCATCTTCGTAGCCGATGTTGCCCCGCGGATCCTCTTTATCAGCCTCGTGCTGGCAGTGCTTTACCATGGAATAGAAGCACTATTGCGTCGCTACCCCGAGCAACAGCTCTCGAAAACCGTCCCTTTTGGTTTTAGTGTCGGGATATTTTCGATCCTATTTGGCTGCACCAAGCTGATGCTGGTGTTGCAAGACCGCCCACAAGCACTGACCTCTCTACAACGCTTGGTATTACTGACCATCTGTTTCGGCAGCGCAGGAGGCTTAACCTGCCTATCGCTTAGCGCTGTGGGCTACTCTGCGTATCAATTGCTGCTGGCCAGTGTCTTGCTGCCCATAATGCTGGCAGCGGTGTTTTACCCTTTCCTGAAACGAGAGGGTTCCATCAACCACTTTCTCCAGCCAGGATCTGCCATCCCATTAATGGAGCGCTGCAAAAATTACCTGCTGGGCTCCTGTAAGCTGATCGTCAACAAAGGACTTGTCATCGTCGCTATCGAAGGAGTGGCCAGCCACATCATCGTCGATTGGTCCTTTCTACAGACTTTACTGCTCTGGCCCCAAAAGCTGATCATCTCTCTGGGATTCTCTCCCGATTGCGCAAGCACAATCGCGCAATATTGGGGGCTAAAAACTCTGGTCAATCGCGATATCGCCCTGATCGCTTTGGCCGAGAGTGGTAGTTGGGAGTTGATGAGCACAATCCAACATCTGATGGTTTTGCCTTTACTGCTCAACATCGCGTGCGCCAGCGCGCTGCTTATCCTGCCGCTCAACATTATGGCGTTGTTCGGCCGTCAAGGGATCCCCTACCTCAAGATGCTGCCTTTGGCGTTTCTGCTGGCACTGATACTTCCCCTCCTGCCCGCACTGGCGTTGTCCTTGTTGCTCTAATGCGACCTAGCTGGGCAGCGGCAATGCACTGCCCCAGATACAACAAAGCCAGCGCATTGGCGCTGGCTTTGGTTGGCCAAGAGTCTGTTACTCCTGAGCGGCTTCGACGAAGTGGGTGCCCCAACCGTCGTACAGCACCTTGTGCTTGCTGGCCAGTTGGATCAGGCCTTGGCAGTCGTCGTCCAGACGCTCGATCTCCAACCCGTGCTGGGCCATGGCCGAGAAGCAGTAGGCGATGCTGCCATCTTCCAGCTCCAACTCTTCGGCATCGTCCACAGCAAAACCGGCCTTGAACACGTCAACGGCGGCTTTTTCCAAGGCATCGAAATCTTCACAGGCGAAGTGATGCTCGATGTCGTAGGTGGCATTCGGATCGGAGCCATCGGCCAGCAGCGCATTCACGATCTCGCGGGTTTCCATCTGCTGATCGGCGATCAATTGTTCAATGTTGTTCATGGGATCTCTCCTCAATGGGTCGCGGACAACTGCTGCGCTTCTGCGTTCAGTTCCTGCAACCGCTGGTTCATCTTATCGTAGACCTGTTGCGCCAGATCCCGCACATCTTCCCGTCCCAACCCTTCGGTGGAGATCGGTTCCAGTGCTTCGACAATGACCACGCCATTGTCGCGTTTGTTCATACACAATCCGGCCTGACAGGAGGCCACCACCGGCACGATCGGCACGCCTGCGTTGATGGCAGTATGGAATGCGCCGGTCTTAAACGGCAACAACCCCTGGCCACGGGAGCGGGTACCTTCCGGGAAGATCCACACCGACAGTGCCTTATCACGGATCTTCTGTGCCGCGCCCTGAATGGTGCTGATCGCTTTGCTGCGGTTGCCACGGTCGATCAGGATATTGCCGGTCAGCCAGTAGATCTGGCCAAACAGCGGGATCCAGATCAGGCTCTTCTTGCCCATGCTGACCGTGCCCGGTGGCACCATGGTGCTTTGGGTCACCAGATCGAAGCTATTTTGATGGTTGCCGACGTACACCACCGGTGTATCCACCAGCAGATTCTCCCGGCCACGGTTGATCACCTTCAAGCCCAGCAGCGGATTGGCCAGGCCAAACCAGGAGGCCACATGATGGACGTTGTTTCGGTGAAACGGACGCAACACGCACATTAGCACGCCAACAACAAAGGCACCGCTCGCCAACAGGACGAGGATCAAGGCACGCAACAACTTCAGCACAGCAGCTCTCCAATATTTCGGGGCGCTCAGTATACCCCGCTGACTTGGCCCTGCAACGGTTTTGGATAACAGTTGTGCGCTGAAGTTATTGAGCCGGGCTAAGCCATTGATCCGGCTGTGCCAGCATCCGCTCTAGGGCATGATAGAACTGGGTCAGATGCAGGCCATCGGCCAGACCATGATGGGCCTGTAAGGCGACCGGCATCACAGTCTCCGCCCCTTGCACGTCGTATTTGCCCCAGGCCAGTCGCGGCACCGCATCAAAGCGATCGATCGGCATCGGATTGCTAAATTGGGTAAAGCGCAACCAAGGCAAACAGGTTAAATACAAAAAGGCATCGGTATCGTCATTGGTGGTGCCTTGATTGAACAGGGTGTCACTGCTCGCCGCTTGCTGGGTATGGCGCTTAAACGCAGCATCAAACGCCCTAAATTCCGGCTGAAACGGCGTACAGGTAAAGCGCACCTGCTCATCCTTTCCCAACATGGTCGCGCCGGCGCTCAGCACACTGTGCTCGACCACCGTGCGGCCCTCATCACGAATGCGCCACCGCATCCAAGGCAGCTGCTGGGCCACGCTGAGCATGGCATAGGCCACTGCGCGGTAGCTGCTGATCTGATGTTGTTGACAGTAGGCCAGCAACGCGGTCACCGTGACATCGGCGCACAAGGTGGTATTGGGCAGCTCCATCGCCCCATAAAACTCAAACTGCTGGCGCCGGGGAAAGGTGGCCATCTCTAACGGGGTGGTGACGTTGTGCATGTTTCACTCTGGCAAAAGAACAAAACCAGACCTTCTCGGTCTGGCTTGGAGGGCGTTCTGTACTGTGGGTTAGGCTTGAGGCGCAGCCGGCTCGGCGTCGGTCTGCTCCACATCCACCTTATCGACCCGCTGCAAACCGCGTGGCAGTTTGTTGCCACGACGGCCGCGCTCACCGATGTAATGATCCAGATCGTCGCTCTTGAGCGTCAGCTTGCGCTTGCCGGCCCACAGAGTGATGCGGGCCCCCGGCTGCAGCACGATAAGATGCTTGAGGTACTCCTCGCGGGTTTTGGCCTTCTCACCGGGAATGCCGATGATCTTATTGCCCTTGCCCTTGGACAGCACCGGCAGTTGCGCCAGTGGGAACAGCAGCATGCGCCCTTCGGTGGTGATGGCCAGCAATCGCTCATTACCCTGATCGGTGATGCGCTGGGGTGCCAACACCTCCGCGCCGATGGGCACGGTCAGCAGGGCTTTACCCGCCTTGTTGCGGCTGATCATATCCTGATACTGACAGATGAAACCGTAGCCCGCATCGGACGCCATCAGGAACAGATCCTCATTCTGGCCCATCACCACATGCTCCAGACGGGCTCCGGCCACCAAATTAAAGCGGCCGGACAGCGGCTCACCCTGACTGCGCGCGGTGGGCAAGGAATGCGGCTCGGTGGCGTAGGCGCGGCCCGAGCTCTCCAGGAACACCACCGGCTGGTTGCTCTTACCCCGGGCGTGCGCCAAGTAGTTATCACCAGAGCGGTAGGACAGACTTTGCGGATCCACCTCATGGCCCTTGGCGCAGCGACCCCAGGCCTTATCACTCATCACCACGGTCACGGCTTCCGCCGGGGTCAGATCCTGCTCGCTCATCGCCTTGGATTCGGAGCGCTCCACCAGCGGGCTGCGACGATCATCGCCGTAGGTTTCCGCGTCCGCCAGCAGCTCTTTGCGTACCAGCGTCTTGAGGCGACGCTCGGAGCCCAAGATCAGCTCCAGCTTGTCACGCTCCTTGCTCAGTTCGTCCATTTCGCCGCGGATCTTCATCTCTTCGAGCTTGGCCAACTGACGCAGCTTGATCTCGAGGATCGCTTCTGCCTGCTTCTCGGACAGCTCGAAGCGGGCGATCAGTGCCGCCTTGGGATCGTCCTCGCTGCGGATGATCTCGATCACTTCGTCGATGTTAAGGAAGGCCACCAGCATCCCTTCGAGGATGTGCAAGCGGGACAGCACCTTGTCCAGACGGTGCTGCAGGCGACGGCGGACAGTTTCGGTCCGGAACTGCAACCATTCGGACAAGATAGTGCGCAGATCCTTCACACAGGGGCGGTTATCCAGCCCCAGCATGTTGAGGTTCACCCGGAAGCTCTTTTCCAGATCCGTGGTGGCAAACAGGTGCGCCATCAACTGCTCGGTGTCGATGCGGTTAGAGCGCGGCACGATCACCAGTCGGACCGGATTCTCGTGATCCGCCTCATCGCGCAAGTCCGCCACCATCGGCAGCTTCTTGGCCTGCATCTGCGCGGCGATCTGCTCAATCAATTTGGCGCCGGACACTTGATGTGGCAGCGCGGTAATGACGATCTCCCCATCCTGAATGCTGTAGATGGCGCGGGAGCGGATGGAGCCTTTGCCGGTGCGGTACAGCTTTTCGATGTCCGCTTTGGGGGTGATGATCTCCGCCTCGGTCGGATAATCCGGCCCCTGTACAAACTCCATCAGCTCGGCCAGTTCGGCTTTGGGGTTTTCCAGCAGGTGAGCACAGGCGTTGGCCACCTCCCGCGCATTGTGCGGCGGGATATCGGTGGCCATGCCCACGGCGATGCCGGTAATGCCGTTCAGCAAAATGTGCGGCAAGCGCGCTGGCAGGGTCTTCGGCTCTTTCAGGGTGCCATCGAAGTTGACGCCCCAATCGACCGTGCCCTGGCCTAGCTCCGACAGCAGCACCTCGGAGAAGCGGGACAGGCGGGATTCGGTGTAACGCATGGCGGCGAAGGATTTCGGATCGTCCGGCGCGCCCCAGTTGCCCTGGCCATCCACCAGTGGATAGCGATAGGTAAAAGGCTGCGCCATCAACACCATGGCTTCGTAACAGGCACTGTCACCGTGCGGATGGTATTTACCCAGCACGTCGCCCACGGTACGGGCAGACTTCTTGTACTTGGCCGTCGCATTCAGGCCCAGCTCGCTCATCGCATAGATGATGCGGCGCTGCACCGGCTTTAAGCCGTCACCGATAAAGGGCAGCGCGCGATCCATGATCACGTACATGGAATAGTTCAGATAAGCCTGTTCGGTGAACTGGCGCAGGGGTAGCTGCTCTACCCCATCCAGACTCATGTCGGTCAGTTCGGTCATGGTTCTCTCTTCTTGGTGCTACCGGTGTCATCGGTGTAGCTCAGCCGGTAGATCCGGCCGTGATAGTCATCGGAAATCAAAATACTGCCGTCCGGGTGCGGCAAAATTGCCGCCGGACGGGCCAAAGGGGTGTCGCCATCGAGCCAACCATCGATCAGCACTCGATAGCCGCTGTTGTCCAGTCCCTGCGCGCCGGTGGGATCGGTCAGCGCGGTAATGCGGTAACCCACCTTGCTGCTGCGGTTCCAGCTGCCATGCTCGGCAATGAGCAGCGCGCCCTGCCACAGCTCGGGGAACTGCTTGCCCCGATAAAAGTGCACGCCCAGCGGCGCCACATGGGCCGGCAGACGGGCGATGGGATCGATCAGCGTACCTTTAAGTTCATTGGGCAGGGCAAACTCAGGATCCGCCACGGCGCCGCCGTGCCAATAGGGATAGCCAAAGTGGCTGCCAGGCACCGTCAAACGGTTGATCTCATCCGGCGGCACGTCGTCGCCCATCATGTCGCGACCGTTGTCGGAGAAATACAGCTCGCCGCTGTCCGGGTGAAGATCGAAACCCACGGTATTACGCACACCACGAGCCAGGATCTCACGCTCACCAGAGGCAAGGTCCAGTGCCAGGATCGTGGCGTAGGGCTCATCCGGCTCGCAGTTGTTACAGGGCGCGCCGACCGGCACGATCAATCGACCGTCCGGGGCGAACGCTAAGTACTTCCAGCCGTGATGCCGATCCTGCGGCAGCCGATCATAGACCGACTGTGGCTCAGGCTGAACCTCGGGATGATCACGCAGATGGGTCTCCACCGCCGGGAAAGCGAGGATCTGACTGACCGCGCCGACGTACAAGGTGCCGTCTTGAAACGCCAGACCGGAGGGCAAGGTGAGATCACTGGCCAGCACGGTCACCCTGTCCGGATGGCCGTCGTTATTGCTGTCCAGTACCGCATGCACCTTGCCTTCACGGCGAGAGCCGACAAACAGGGTGCCCTGATCGCCCCAGGCCATCTGCCGGGCATTGGGCACCTCGTCGATATACAGCTCCAGCAGGAAGCCGGGGGGCAGCTGGGCCTGCTCAACCGCCGGCACGGCCGCCATCAGCGGCAGCGCCAGTGAAGCGGCGAACCCCGCCAGAGCCGATGCAAAGATCCCTCTTCTCATCCCGTCGCTATCCTTAATCCAGCTGGGCCAGATCACCCTTACTTTCCAGCCACTGCTTGCGATCGCCGGAGCGCTTCTTGGCCAGCAGCATATCCATTAATGCCATGGTGGCTTCCGCATCGTCCACGGTCAGCTGCACCAGCCGGCGGGTGTTGGGATCCATGGTGGTCTCGCGCAACTGGCCCGGGTTCATCTCACCCAGTCCCTTAAATCGGGTGACCTGGATCTTACCGCGCTTCTTCTCCGCCGCAAGGCGATCCAGAATGCCGTCGCGCTCATCCTCATCCAGGGCGTAATACACCTCCTTGCCCAGATCGATCCGGAACAAAGGCGGCATCGCCACATAGACGTGGCCCGCATTGACCATGGAGCGGTAATGCTGCATGAACAGCGCACACAGCAGTGTCGCGATGTGCAGTCCATCGGAGTCCGCATCGGCAAGGATACAAATTTTGCCGTAGCGCAGACCGGAGAGATCGTCCGAGTCCGGATCACAGCCGATCGCCACCGAGATATCATGCACCTCCTGCGAGGCCAACACCTGACCCGCGTCGACCTCCCAAGTGTTTAGAATTTTCCCGCGCAGCGGCAGGATCGCCTGGAACTCGCGATCCCGCGCCTGTTTGGCGCTGCCCCCTGCCGAGTCCCCCTCCACCAGGAACAGCTCGCCCTTGCTCGCGTCTTGACCGGAACAATCGGTCAGCTTGCCCGGCAGAGCGGGGCCGGAAGTGACCCGCTTACGCGCGACCTTCTTGGCCTTGCGCAAGCGGCTCTGGGCGTTGTTGATGCACAGCTCCGCCAGCAGTTCGGCGTTGTCGGTGTGCTCATTGAGCCACAGGCTGAATGCGTCGCGCACCACGCCGGAAACAAACGCCGAGGCCTGACGGGAGGACAAACGCTCCTTGGTCTGGCCGGCAAACTGCGGATCCTGCATCTTGGTCGACAAGACGTAGGCGGCCTTGTCCCAGATATCTTCCGGGCTCAGTTTGACGCCGCGGGGCAGCAGATTACGGAACTCACAGAACTCACGCATCGCCTCCAGCAAACCCTGACGGAAGCCGTTGACGTGGGTGCCGCCCTGCGCGGTTGGGATCAGGTTAACGTAGCTTTCGGTGATGCTGTCACCGCCTTCCGGCAGCCACAGCACCGCCCAATCCGCCGCTTCCAGATTGCCGGAGAAACTGCCAACAAACGGTGTTTCCGGCAGCTTGGGCCACTCCTTGACCGCGTCCATCAGGTAATCCTTCAGGCCCGCTTCGTAGTGCCACTCGTGGCTCTCGCCTTTGACCTTATCGTCAAAACGAATGCGCAAGCCCGGGCACAGCACAGCTTTGGCGCGCAGGCTGTGCGCCAGGCGGGTGGCTGAAAAGTTACCGGAATCAAAATAGCTGGCGTCCGGCCAGAAATGCACGCTGGTGCCGGTATTGCGCCGACCAACGGTGCCGGTCACCGTCAACGCTTCGACCCGGGCGCCATGCTCGAAGGCGATCTCATACACCTGCGCATCGCGGCGCACCTTGACGTTAACCCGCTTGGACAGCGCGTTGACCACGGAGATCCCCACGCCGTGCAGGCCGCCGGAGAACTCGTAGTTCTTATTGGAGAACTTACCGCCGGCGTGCAGTCGGGTCAGGATCAGCTCCACCCCCGGCACGCCCTCCTCCGGGTGGATATCCACCGGCATACCACGACCGTTATCGATCACTTCCAGCGACTGGTCGGCGTGCAGGATCACCTGGATCTCGCTGGCGTGGCCCGCCATCGCTTCATCAACACTGTTGTCGATGACCTCCATGCCCATATGATTGGGCCGGGTTGTATCTGTGTACATACCCGGGCGTTTCTGCACCGGCTCCAGTCCGCTGAGAACCTCAATCGCATCTGAGTTGTATTGATTGCTCATCAACTGTTCCATTTTTGGTGATCCGCCATCTTAGTCATGGCGGGGGTAAAGGTTCAACTGGTGCAGGGCTGAGCAACCGGCTCTAAGCCCAAAAACACCATGGCCGCGGGGATCTGCTGATCAAAGCCGACAAAGCTGTGATCGCCCCCAGGCTCAAGATACATCTCGCAACATTGATACTTGGCAACCGCCTGACGGTAATCCAGCACCTCATCGCCGCTTTGCAGCAGCACCCGATACGCCTCCGGGCGACGGATCAGCGGCGTATCTAAAGCCATTAGCTCGTCCATATGCTCAGGCTCAACTCGATAGGCTTCCCCGGTGTAGGGGTTGATCTGATCACCGAGCAGCTCCGTCAGCAACTCATAGGGCCGCACCGCCGGATTGATCAGCACCGCACGGATATCACCATCCGGGTAGGCCTCACTCAGCTGCTCCACCAGATAGCTGGCCATGTAGCCGCCCAGCGAGCTGCCCATCAATCGCAAAGGCTCACCCCGGGCTAAGGCCTGCTCGGCCATGGGCCAGATCTGCGCCATGGCCGCCGCAGGCGCGGTGGCCAGTTGCGGAATAGACACCACTTCAGCGGGGTAATGGCCAGCGAGATACTGCGCAACTTGTTGCGCCTTGGTGGAGCTAGGGGCACTGTTAAAACCGTGCAGATAGAGCAGCATGGGGAGCGTTCCTGTTCAGGCTCGATCGAAAACGCCTGCGGCTCGCTAATATCCGGAGGCACTGGGATCGGGAACAAACTGTCCCCCGATCAAGCGTTTGACTTGAGTTTCGATGCTACCATCCGGGCATAAACGCAGTAAACGATAGCCCGGCTGGCGTGGGTCCAGCACAAAACCGGCACTGCGCGGTAAAAACTGAATGCTGGTGGAAGGCACCGCCATCAAACGAATATGGTGGCTGAATTGATCCATCTCCTGATGGACGTGACCAAACACTACCCCTTTCACATTGGGGTAGCGCGCCAACAGCGCGAGAAACTCGGCACCGTTATCCAGGCTGTGTTGATCCAGCCAGGCACATCCCGTGGGCACCGGATGATGGTGTAACGCGATCAAGGTTGGTGTGGCTTGATCCTCGGCCAAAACCTGCTGCAACCAGCGTAGCTCCTCGAGCATGACATGGCCCGCCGGCAGTCCAGTCACGGCCGAGTTGAGCATCAATACCTGCCAAGCGCCGATTTGCACCCGACGTTGTACATGCACATGAGTCGGCGCTAACGCAGCGTGCATCAACTCAGCCTGATCGTGATTGCCTGGCAAGGAAAACACCGGCTTGGCCAGGGGCTCAACCAACTCAGCAAATCGCTGATAGGACTCCACGCTGTGATCCTGGCTCAGATCGCCGGTGGCCAGCACCGCGTCCACGCCCGCTTCGCCCCGCATCTGCTCCACCACCGCCCGTAGGCTGTTGTATGGATTGATCCCCAAAAACACGTTATCGCGCTCCGCAAACAGATGCGGATCGCTCAACTGGGCCAGGACAACGCTACCGTCATCAGCCTGGGGGATCAGTGTGTCCAATGCGTTACTCAAAATCAGCGACTCTCCTCGCGCGCGCTTATCAGCTGCCACTCACGGTGGGCAAATTGCTCCAATAATTCAGCAAGGAATAGATTAACCTGAAATTTTTCGTCACGCTGCTGCATCCTCGCATTTGGGTAAGGATAGGCGGGAAGCAAACGTAAAAAATGTTGACCAGTTAACACTTCTGCCATTAGGGCATCGTGATAGAGCCGGATCTCGATCCGTGCCGGTGCCACCAAAGGCAGCGGCGGCGCCAATCGCTCGACCGTCACCACTTCGGTGTAGCGGGTCTGCTCATTCACCGTCAGCTGCAGGATCAGCGCCTGCTGTGCATGCTGCCAGCGGTACTGCGCCACTTCGCCATTGACCCGCCGCGCCCGTGCCAACAATCGGCTCAAGTTACGATAATTACGGCTGTATAAGCGCAGCAAGCGATCCAGACTTGGGGCATAGCGTCGCGACGCCATCATGAGCCCGCCTCTGCCCCCCAACGACGGGCATGATTGAGAGCCAACCACTGCAAGCCCAACATGGTGCTGGCGTTGTCGATCACCCCCTGCTCTATCCACGCCAGTGCCTGCTCACGGGGCACCAAGTGCCGGCGGATATCCTCCTGCTCATGGGCCAAGCCAAACAACGCCTCACCCGCTTTCGCCTCCACTTCCGCCAGGAACAGATAGAGCCGCTCCGTACTTCCTCCGGGGCTCGATAGATAGCTGTAGATCGGTGTCAATGAGTGCGCTACCAGTCCCGCCTCCTCCATCAACTCCCGCCGAGCCACCTGTTCAGGCTCCTCCCCCAGCTCGATGATCCCGGCCACCAGTTCCAGCAGCCAAGGATTGTCCGAAGTGCGCATCGCCGGAACTCGAAACTGTTCGGTCAACACCACCAGATCGCGCTGAGGATCGTACGCCAAGACCACCACCGCATCGCCCCGCTCAAACACCTCACGGCTGATCAGCTCCGTTTCGCCGCCGGCAAACAATGGATGGCGAAAACGGATCTCCTCCATCCGAAAAAAGCCTTCAAATAGAGGCGCTATCGACTCAATCTGGACCATCTCTTTCGTGAATCGCTGTGGCGCTCGCATTCATCCCTTCCTTATACAATTACTTACAGCTTAGGTTCAGCGTACTCTGTTACACTTAGCCGCTAAATTAGCATTGACTTGATCGGTCGACATTCAGTTAACTATTGCTGTCAAAGTTTCGGTCGTCTAGGGGATTGTGTGGGGATCCACCCCTCACTCGAGACAACCCGGCCCCTTGGGTTGGTATCAGTAACAAATTAAGGATTGGTAATGAACCTCAAACTGCGCTCAGTTTGCGTGGCTGTTGGCTTGGCCTGCAGCTCTATGGCCGCTCACGCGGACGATCTGCTGCAGATCTATCAGCAAGCTCTCACCAAAGATCCGGTTTTACTGCAAGCGATGGCCAATCGCGATGCCGCCTACGAGGCCATTGGCCAGCGCCGTGCCAGCTTGCTGCCACAGCTGAATGCCACGCTGGACTACGGCAATACCTTTAAAAATGACAGTAACCCGGCCGCTGAAATACAAAGCGCCGGTGCAACGTTGCGCCTGAGCCAGAGCATCTATAACCACACCAACTACGTCAATCTGGATCTGTCCAAGCAGAGCGCCTCCCGCGCCGAGCTGCAATTCCAGCAAACCGAACAGGCGCTGATCGTTCGCGTTTCTCAGGCGTACTTCAACGTGCTGTCGGCCCAGGATAATCTGGACTTTGTTCGCGCCAACAAGCGTGCCATTGACCGCCAGCTCGAGCAAACCAAACAGCGTTTCGCCGTGGGCCTGACCGCGATCACCAACGTCCACGAAGCCCAGGCGCAGTACGATCTGGCCGTGGCCAATGAGATCAGCGCGGAAAACCGGTTGGAAAACAATTTTGAGGCGCTGCGTGAGATCACCGGCCTGAACCACAAACGTCTCAACGTACTGGATACGGCCCGCTTTAGCCCAAGTGCGCCGACTCCGGCGAACCACGAAGGCTGGCAAGCGATCGCGGAAGAGTCCAGCCTGTCACTGCTGATCAGCCGTTTGGCGGTTGAGATCTCCAAGCAGCAGATCAACCTGGCCAAAACTGGCCACCTACCCAGCGTCGGCTTAACCGCCAATCTGGGCCAAAGCTATGACGTTGAAAACAGCTGGAGCAGCGCCGACAGCGGCAACATCGGCGTTCAAGTCTCCGTCCCCCTGTTCAGCGGCTTTAACGTGACCAGCCAGGTTAAGCAAGCACAAGCCAACTATGTCGGCGCCCAGCAGGGCATGGAAGAGAGCTTCCGCTCCGTGGTGCGCAGCACCCGTGCTAGCCTGAACAACGTCAACGCTGGCCTGAGCTCTATCCGCGCCTATGAGCAATCTGTCGTATCCGCGGAGAGCGCCCTGAAAGCCACCGAAGCGGGCTTTGAAGTGGGCACCCGTACCATCGTTGAAGTGCTGGACTCCACCCGTCAGCTGTACAGCGCCAAGCAGCAGCTGGCTGATGCCCGCTACAACTACATCATCTCCTCGCTGACGCTGAAACAAGCGGCAGGTACCCTGTCTGAAGACGATCTGGCGATGATCAACAAGGGTCTGCGCCCGGCCACCTCCGCCGACAACGACGGTGATGCTAAGTAATCACCTCACCACTGCGTGAGCCACAAAAAACCCGCCATTCGGCGGGTTTTTCGTATGGCTTGCCAGCAGAACTGACAAGCCACGCTCTGAGCTGACGCTTAGAAGTTCAGCTCGGCGCCCATAAACCAGCCATCCTGCACCACATCGACGTTCACGCCATTAAAGCGACGCACATCAAAGTCGTGCTGACGGTAGCCCGCTTTCAGGTTCAGATCCAACGCGATCAGGCCCATGCTGTAGCCCATGCCCAGCTGGAAATCGCTGATCTGCTTGCGGTTGTAGTTGGTCAGGCTGACGTCAGCAAACGCAAACAGGCCGGTGCCGACCAGGTTCACGCGGCTGCGGGCGTACCCCATCAGCACACCTTTATCCAGATCGGTCGACGCCCAATCGCCGGTTTCGCGGGCTTCACCGCTGTAGAGGCGGTAGTTCATGCCCAGATCCAGCTCAACCCCGGTGTTGTCCAGCAACTGGTAGTAGAACACGAAATCGGTGTTGGACAGATCCAGCTCATTGCCGGCTGCGGTGGTGCCCATCTGGTTGTAACGGATCATCAGATTCGGCACCAGCGGGATAAAGTGCTCAAACGCCGCGTAGGCACTCAAACGGCTCTTGTCATTCCAGTTTTGTGTGTCGGAAGACAGGCTACCGTCGGTGGCAACGAAAAACAGATCCATCCCGACCTTGGCGCCCAAAAAATCGGCCTGTGCTGGCATCGCCAGACCGGCTGCCAGAGCTACTGCCATTACGCTCGGCTTTAATTTCATGTGTTATTTACCCTTGTGTTAATAATTGCTTCAAATCAATAAGCGCCGCATTGGCGCGAGAAATGTAATTGGCCATCACCAACGAGTGATTGGCCACGAGGCCGAAACCGCCCCCGTTTAAGATCATGGGGCTCCAGACCGTGTCCTGGGTTGCCTCCAATTCGCGGATGATCTGCTGCAGGCTGATCCGCGCATTCTTCTTATCCAGCACCGGACCAAAATCCTGTTCGATCGCACGCATGAAAGCCAACAAGGCCCAGCAGTTGCCGCGGGACTCGTAGAAGACATCATCGATCTTCCACCAACTGGTGCGGATCTCGCTGCTGCTCGACGTGCCCGTCGACTGTCGTGCCGCCTCGTCGCCGGCCAGATCGGTGTTGAGTCGCTCCTGCCCAACGCTCGCCGCCAATCGCTGCGACAGGCTACCTAGGCGCTTTTCCACCATATCCAGATAACTCACCAAGTTATCGGCACGGGCATAGAACTGACCCTGTTGATCGCCCTGATCTAAGATCCGCCCCCGGTAGCGCTCCAGCGCGCGAATGCCATCCCGGTACTCAGACTCAGCCCGAGGCACCATCCAACTGCGGTGATCGATATTGAATTTGGGCTGCGCGATCTGCAGATCCTTATCCTCGGTCGACTGCGATTGCGAGCGAGCAAAGTCACGCCGCATCACCAGCACAAGATCACGCAGCTGCTCCAGCGCGCCAAACTCAAACGCCGGCATGTTGTCCATCAACACCGACGGCGGCAGCACGTCATTGGACAGGAAGCCGCCCGGCTTATCCAGCAAGGTGGCGCCCACCAGGATCGCCGCCGAGGTTGTGGCATAACCGACCACCGCTTCCTGCTCTGGCGGCTGCAGCTGAGCGTGAGTGATCATGTCCGGCTCAACACTCCACCACACGGCGATCAGGTAATTGATCAATACGATCGCCATCACGATCAGGCCAATACGCTTCGGGGTCACACGTTCCATAGCTCGCTCTCCAATCATTGACGCTGGTCGCTCAGTGGTGATGATGATGATGCTGGTGCTCGGCCTGATTCAGATCCCGGACGGCAAACGTCACCGTCAGCGGCGCCTGTCGTTCAAACCGCAACTGACACTGCAGGGTTTGGCCGATCTCAGGTTGTTGCTCCAACCCCATCATCATTAAATGGTAGCCCCCCTGCGTCAGCGCCACCGCTTCGCCTTGAGGCAAAACAATGGCCTCAACCGGGCGCATCTTCATCACCCCATCCTGCTCTAAGATGGTGTGGATCTCCGTGGTCTTCACCCCGTCACACTGCGCCGCCAGCAAACGATCGCTGCCGCTGTCACTGGTCAAAATAAGATAACCGGCCGTATTCGGCACCCCAGGTGGCATCGCCCGCACGTGAGGGTCCTCGACCGAAACCGCCGCCCACGCAGATGCACTGGACAGCGCCAGCCCCCCTAATCCAAACAAACGTTTTAACATACCGTCTCTTCCCTTAAACTGTTGTGAAACATGGACGCCAATCCCGTGCAGGAGCCCCGATGGAACCCATCCTTTGCCACCTTGACGATGCCGTCATGGTACTGAGCCTCAATCGACAGAACAAGCGTAACGCACTGACACAGCATATGTATTCTGAGCTATGTCACCACCTTGAACGCGCTAATGACGACCCTTCAATCAAAGCCATCCTGTTTCAGGGGCAGACCGATTGCTTCTGTGCTGGCAACGATCTGCACGACTTTCTTAACTTAACGCAGTTAGATCAGGATACGCCGGTGATCCGCTTTTTGCGCCTGCTGCCTCGGATCAACAAACCCATGCTCGCCGCCGTCGCCGGCCCGGCCGTTGGGATCGGCACCACCCTGCTGCTGCATTGCGATCTGATCGTCGCCACCGCCGACAGCAAACTGGCCCTGCCCTTTGTCAATCTTGGCATCGTACCGGAAGCCGGCTCCAGCACCCTGTTACCAGCGCTGGTGGGCTACCAAAAGGCCGCCGAGCTGCTCTTACTGGGCAAGCCCTTCAGTGGCGAACAGGCTCACCAATGGGGGCTGATCAATCAACTCTGTCCCGCCGAAACTCTGCTGGAAACCGCCCTCGGTTTGGCCCATTCCATTGCCCGAAAGCCGCCGCTGGCTCTGGCCGACACCCTCTCGCTGCTGCGTCATGCCCGGCCAAAGGATCTCACGCAGGTGGTGGATCGCGAGATCGCCCTATTCACCGAGCGCGTCCACAGCGACGAAGCCCGCGCCATCATCGCCGGCATGGTGCGCAAATGAAAAAAAGCCCCGGCATAAGCCGGGGCCAACAGACTCACGCCGGGAACGTGACGTGATATTAATGGTGCCACCAGCGCCAAAGCAGGGGCAGCAACAGCAAGGAGGCCAACCACCACGCCTGCGACCAATCCATCATCGCCAGCGACCAGAGATCCACCCATCCGACCAAGGCGATCAATGCCAGAACCAACAACAGCGTTAAAACAACCAGTATCACCGTGAAGAGCGAATTCATGAGCGCGGCATGATCCAAGCGGCCAGCAGATAAAGCACCACCACCATCAGCGGTGCCACCCAAACCAACAGCAGCGTCGCCACCCGGGTCCAGCCCACATGCCACTCCAACCGCGCCGCCAATCCGGCGATCACCCCAAAGATCCACTTATTCGTTACTGAACGTGCCATGTTCACTCCCCCTTATCGACACCGCCACTGCGAACGGGCGCCGGTTGCGGCGCCCTCTCCCTTACTTGGCCCCAAACTGAACCGTCGCCGCATCGTGGGCCGCCACACTCCGACTTGGCAGCGTCAGGCTTTGCTCGGCAGAGTGCTGCGCCGCCAGCAAGGCCTCAGCAGCGATGGTCTGACGGGTTTGTGCAAAGCTGCTCTGCAGCGTCTCCGTCAGCTCAGTGGCGGGCTCGGCGACCAGCGTAAATTCGAGATCGCCGACACTTTCATGGGCCAACTGCTGCGCCTCAACCCGGGCTTCACTGGCGATGGCCTGTGTGGTTTGTGCAAAGCCGGCTCGCAGTGACAGATCGATCGCTTGGGCCAGCGTCATGGTTTGTCCTGCCTGCGCGGTCCCAGCCGACACAGCCAAAGCAATAACGGAACAACGAACCAAAGAAGTAAACGCAGACATGGTAGTAACCTCAGTTATCAATGAAAGACGACTAAAGGGATTGCAGAGGGCATGCCAACTTTCACAAAAACTGCAAGCCACTGATTCTATGGGCTTTTTATAGAGTGCAACGTAAGTCGTCACACAAGGAGAGGGAGCTGGGAGCGAGGAGAAATAAAGAAATGGCGGAATTCACCACACCCGTGGTTAATTCCGCCATCGACTGCATCTAAGGTTATGCCGCCTGTGCATCCGCAGGCAGAGAAGCCAATGCCGCTGCCAGGATCTGCGCATCGGCACCCGGCAGATGCGCGTTCTGCGCCAGGTAGCGGCGCCACTGACGGGCGCCCGGCATACCATTAAACAAACCGAGCATATGACGGGTCACGTGATTGGCACGGCCGCCTTGCGCAATATGGCGCTCCAGATAAGGGATCATCCGTTCGACCACTTGCGCGCGACTCAGCGGAGTCGAAGTCGCGCCATACAGCCGGCTGTCGACGCCCGCCATCATATAAGGGTCTTGATACGCCTCCCGGCCCACCATCACGCCATCCAAGTGCTGCAGGTGCACTTCACACTCATCCAGGCTCTTCACGCCGCCGTTCACCGAGATGTTCAGAGCAGAGAAATCCCGCTTGATCTGATAAGCGCGGTCATAATTGAGCTCAGGGATCTCCCGGTTCTCTTTCGGGCTCAAGCCTTTGAGCCAAGCCTTGCGGGCGTGGATGGTAAAAATATCACAGCCGGCCTCGGCCACGGTGCCGACGAAATCGGTCAGAAAGCCATAGCTGTCCTGCTCATCAATGCCGATGCGGGTTTTTACCGTCACTGGAATGTCCACCACGTCACGCATCGCCGTCACGCACTCGGCCACGAGTGCCGGCTCCGCCATCAAACACGCACCAAAGCGACCGTTCTGCACCCGATCCGACGGGCAACCAACATTGAGGTTCACTTCGTCATAGCCACGCTCCGCCGCCAGTTTGGCGCAATGCGCCAAGTCCTGCGGGTTGCTGCCACCCAACTGCAGCGCCAGCGGGTGCTCCTCCTCGTTAAACGCCAGGTAGTCACCCTTGCCATGAATAATGGCGCCTGTGGTCACCATCTCGGTATAAAGCAGCGCTTCGCGCGAGATCAGCCGAGCAAAGTAACGATAATGTCGATCTGTCCAATCGAGCATAGGGGCAACGGAAAAGGTGCGCTTCATCGAGAACCTCATGAGGAATTTTGGGGGTGCGTATTCTACAAAAGCCCGCTGCAAATGCACAGGTGAATTTTTAAACGCTCTCAGTGTCGCACCATTTGCCGCAGTGAAGACTCTCGCAGCGACGGCATGCCACCAACCTCGCCTGCGACCCAGTCCTAAAGCCTCCCACTTTTATGTGATCCACTGCAGCAAAGTTGAACAATGATGGTCACGCCAAATGCTCCATTACGCCTAGCATGGAACAAACACTCTAATAACAACGCTTGGAGCGCTCATGTCCGTCGATCTGGCCCCTTTTCACCTATCCCGTCTGTTGGCCCAACAGATCACACAGCGTGGAGATAAAAAAGCGCTGCAATATCAACAGGACGATCAGTGGCTCAGCCTCACTTGGTCAGAGTTAGATTCGCAGATCACCCAACTGTCCCACGCCTTGCTGACCATGGACGTGGCGGTTCAGGACAAGGTAGGGATCTTCAGTGCCAACAGCCTGGCCTGGGTTCAGACCGATCTGGCGCTCATGCGACTGCGCGCGGTCAGCGTCCCGATATACGGCACCAGTACGGTCGAGCAGCTGAGCTACATCATCAATGACGCCGAGATCGCCGTGCTGTTTGTCGGCGATCAGGACCAATACGATAAGGCGTGTCAGGCCGCTAGCGAATGCCCGAGCCTAAAGACCCTAGTGTTGATGTCCGACACCATCGCGCCGGCCGACGGCGCTTTGCCAAGCCTCCCCCTGGCCCAGCTGCTGGCGCAAGACAATGCCGAGCAGGCCGAGACACTGGCTGCCCGCCAGCTCGATCCGGATCTGAACGAGCTGCTGACCCTGCTCTACACCTCTGGCACCACCGGCGAGCCCAAGGGGGTGATGTTGACGCATCGCAATCTGGCCGCATTGGTGCAGCAGCATCAATTAATGGTGCCACTGGAGCCCGATACCCTGTCGCTGTCGTTCCTGCCGCTGTCCCATATCTATGAGCGTGGCTGGAGCCTCTATGTGCTGTGCAGCGGCGGCTGTAACGCCTATGTCAGCGATCCAGCGACGGTGCAACAAGCGATGCAGACAGTAAAACCCGAGGTGATGTGCGCCGTACCGCGCCTGTTTGAGAAGATCCACAGCACCATTATCGGAAAGGTGGCTCAGGCTCCGCTGCTCAAGCGTCTGCTGTTTCGCTGGTCGTTGGATCAGGGCCGGCGTCAATTCAAGGCCGATCAGGCCGGTCACACCCGCATCAAGCTGGGCCAGCTGTACTACGCCATCGCCGATAAACTGGTACTGAGCAAGCTGCGCGACGCCCTCGGTGGCAACTTCAAGTTCGTCTCCGCTGGCGGCGCCCGTCTGGACGATCAGATCAACCAGTTCTTCCAGTACATCGGCATTCCGCTGCTCAATGGTTACGGCGCGACCGAAACCAGCGCCACGGTCAGCTGCAACCGGCTCGATCGGATCGCCACCACAGGGGTGGGACTGCCACTGCCGGATCTTCAGGTCCGGATCGGCGAAGAAGACGAGATCCTAGTCAAAGGCCCGACCGTCATGCCCGGCTACTACAACCGCCCAGAAGACACCGAGGCGGCCTTCGTCGATGGCTGGTTCAAGACCGGCGACGCCGGCTACCTGGATAACCAGGGCCGACTGCACATCACCGATCGCATCAAGGAGCTGATGAAAACCTCCAACGGCAAATACATCGCCCCGCAACGGGTCGAGGGCATGGTCGCGCTGGAGCCTTGGGTGGAGCAGATCGCCATCATCGCCGACGGTCGCAACTTTGTCTCTGCGTTGATCGTGCCGGACTTTGCCGCTTTGGCACAGTGGGCCAAAGGCCAGGCGCTGACGTTTGCCAACGACGCCGAGCTGGTGGCGTTGCCCCAGATCCAGGCCGAAATGGAGCAACGAGTGATGACGGCTCAAGCTGAGCTGGCCCGTTTCGAGCAGATCAAGCAGATCACCCTGCTGCCACGGCCGTTTAGTATGGATCAGGGCGAGTTGACCCCGACCCTGAAGCTGCGCCGCCGGATCATCAATGAGATCTTCGCCAGTGAGATCGAAGCCATGTATCGCCGCAGTCACTGATCCGAGAGACTGCTCCTGGCCGGGCACGTCCCGGCCTTTCCCTCTCGCTTGCGCCCAAGCAGAACAGCCTGTTCGGCTAAAAATTCAACGCCAAACTTTGGCGAGCAAAGCAACTCTGCTATCATGCCGCCCATCAGGAAATAGGCTCGCAAGTGCCTGCACCCAAAGAGCTATTCAACAAAGAAGCCCGGTGTTTTCCTAACCCTACAACCCCCAAAACACAGGACAGCGATCATGAGTCTTGCCGACCAGGTATTGGCCGTAAACAACGATCTTCCCATCCGCACCGATCTGCCGGTTCATTCCGGCAAGGTCCGCTCCGTCTACTGGCTGACCGAAGCCGACAGCAAACGTCTGATCAAAGAGAAAGGCTACAACGTCGCCGAAGATGCGCCGCTGGCGATCATGGTGATCTCCGATCGGATCTCCGCCTTCGATTGCATCTGGCACGGCGAAGGCGGCATGAACGGTGTCCCAGGCAAGGGCGCAGCCCTCAATGCCATCTCCAATCACTGGTTCAAGCTATTCAAACAGCAGGGCCTGGCCGACAGCCACATTCTCGATATCCCGCATCCGTTTGTCTGGATCGTACAAAAAGCCAAACCCGTGATGATTGAGGCGATCTGCCGCCAGTACATCACCGGCTCCATGTGGCGCGCCTACACCAAAGGCGAACGCGACTTCTGCGGCATCCAACTGCCGGAAGGGCTGGAGAAGGATCAAAAACTGCCAGAGCTGCTGATCACCCCCTCCACCAAGGGCATTTTGGAAGGCATTCCCGGTGTGCCTGCGGTGGATGACGTCAACATCACCCGTCAGAACATCGAAGACAACTTCGAAGCCTTTAACTTCCGCAGTCAAGACGACATCGCCCGCTACGAGGTACTGCTGAAGCAAGGGTTTGATCTGATCTCCGATGCGCTGGCGCAGCTGGACCAGATCTTCATCGACACCAAATTTGAGTTTGGCTATGTCACCGATGCCGCCGGCCAAGAGAAGCTGATCTACATGGACGAAGTCGGCACGCCGGATTCCTCCCGCATTTGGGACGGACCCAGCTACCGTGAGGGCAAAGTGGTGGAGAACTCCAAGGAGGGCTTCCGCCAACTGCTGCTGAGTCACTTCCCCGATCCCGACATTCTACTCAACAAAGATCGGATGGAAGAGCGCAGCGCCCTGGCGCGCGATAACGCCCTGCCCACCGACGTACTGATGGCGGTCTCCAAGACCTACACCGACATTGCAGCCAAGATCACCGGTGAGCCAATCGTCTTGTCAGACAATCCCAAAGCCGAGATCGTCACCATCTTGCGCGAGCAGTACGACTTGATCGACTGATCCCCCAAACACCCAGCACAAGGGAGGCCAGCGGCCTCCCTTTTTCATTCTTGTGGCCCTTACTGTGATCAGGGCGTCGCCCATGGCACGCCACAGACATCCGCTCTCGACGCAAGCCGCCAACGAGAATACGCCAACAAGTCAGGCCCAAAAACAATAAAACCGCCTCAGGCGGTTATGCGGATCGCTGGATCTGGCTGTACAGCGTGTCCTTTAAGGTTAATCGCTGACGTTTAAGGGTTTCCAGATGATCATCCGCCGCATTCTCCAACCCCTCTTCGATACGCCGGACCTGACGATCTAACTCATGGTATTGATTGTACTGTTGGTGAAACTGGTCATTGGTGAGGTTAAGCTCCTGAATACGCTCAACATGTGCGGGGAATTCGTTCACCAAACTGTGATCCTGAATTATCATCACTCGCTCCTTTGATTGGCAGGTTCCTGTTCATACTGCCACCAGATCCCGCCCCCATGGTTTGACTGAAATCAGAAAACAGTCAGATCGGACTGCGTTGCTCGGCCCCTGAGCCTCCCCCTCTCAGCGTTGATCCGGATGGATCAAAAAAGGGAGGCCGAATGGCCTCCCTGGTTGCAGACAAGGGGATCAAACGATCACTCCGCGATCTGCTCTTCATCGTCCTGCTCAACCTCAACGGCGGCCGGTGCGACTTGGGTCTCAGCATCCGCCACTTGGGTTTCGTTGCTCAAAGTCTCTTCAACTACCTGCTCAGCGTCAACCGCAGCCACGTCAGAGGCCACAGCCGCGTCAGCCGCTACCGCGTCTTCAACGGCTTGCTCTGTCGCTAACGCTGCGGTTTCCGCCAGCTCGGCTTCTTCTTCCACCGCTTCAACGTCTACCGCCTCGGTGGCCAGCTCCGCCTCAACCGCGTCGGCTTGAGCCGCTTCCTGAGCCAAGATCTCAGCCTCTTCAGCCTGGATCTGAGCCAACTGCGCAGTCAACGCTTGTTGCTGAGTCTGCAGTTGGGCCACCAAGCTCTCCAGCTCTGCGACCTTACCATTCGCCTGCTCAGATTGGGCCGTCAGGGTTTGCACCTGCTCAACCGACTCGGCCAGCGCCGCTTTGGCATTGGCCAGCTCAGTGCGCAGCGCTTCCAGTTGTGGCTGCTCCTGCTCCAGCGTCGAGCGGATGTGCTCGTCCAGCAGCTTAGCTTGCTTGGCGATAGAGTTATCACGCAGATCGCTCAGTTCCAGGGCCTCGCGGATCCGGTTTAGATGACGCTCAAAACCCAGCAGGTAACGTTCGTAGTCCTGCATCTCATGAGCGTCTAGGTATTTCACGTCCTTACCGATATGCTC
This sequence comes from Ferrimonas pelagia, assembly GCF_039543565.1. Lineage (NCBI taxonomy): Bacteria > Pseudomonadati > Pseudomonadota > Gammaproteobacteria > Alteromonadales > Ferrimonadaceae > Ferrimonas > Ferrimonas pelagia. Next base: position 63,471 of record NZ_BAABJZ010000022.1, read on the forward strand.
CGCATGGCGGATAGCAAAATCGGTGGCAGCCGCCATCTCCAAGATCCGCGCTTCATTCCGTGGTTGCTCATTGATAAAGGCACGCGCGGCGTTGTAGCTTGCAACCGCAGACGCGTAAGTCTGTGGTGCCGCCACGTCGATCAGCTCGTTTTGCAGTTCACGAAGCTTCGCCTGGTGGCCAGTCAAGTGAATGGCGGTAACGGTGCGCACTTCCACACGACGCTGTTCACGCAATAGGCCAGGCAAGCCTTTAACCGCATCGTCTTTACGATCAGAAGCGATCGCATCCACCAAACTCTTCAGCATGGTTTCGGTTTCGCCAAACTGGTTGGCATAGCGCTCGTCGGCGCCCATCTCAACCAGGATCTCGCGGTTCTCCAGCGCCGTCGCCAGCACCTGTTGGGCATCCAGACGTATCTGAGTTGCCGTGTTCAGCGCCTGTGAGGCCTGCAACAACGCAGCATCCAGCGCTTGTTGGCGCGTGGTTGAATTGAACATACCCAGCCGCTCAGTCAAACGATCCGGCGCGCCCACGACCACTTGGTACTGCTCTTCCGCTTCAGCCCAAGCTTCGTCAGCCGCTGCCAGATGGGCAGTCGCATACCAACGCAGCTCTTCGTCTTCCAGCATGGGTTTGAGCGCATCACGGCGGGATTCGATCGCCGCAACGGCTGATAGACGCTGGGCCTGTAGCTCAGACGCCTGCTGCGGATCGATATCGGTTGAGGCACAGCCTGTTACGCCGAGGGCCAGAACGACCGCAAGCGCCAGCGACTTGTTATTATGAACGGACATGAATATTCTCACGGACAACAAAATGGCCGAGGATTGTACCACTAAGGCGCCACGGCAAAGATTGCTATACCATTAAATTTCAGTTAGTTGATTAATGGTCACGCAACCAAGTAAGCCATCTCTTACAGGTACTGGCATTCAGCTTAAAAGAGCAACGGCTTTTGATTAATATCACGCCACCGCCTGCGGCACGGTCAACTCACAAACTGCGAGATCAACGCCATCCTGTGCCGTCCCCCAACCGCATTTCTCCAGCATCCGCAACGCAGCGCCATTCTGATGGAGGAGCTGAGCCAGGATCGGACTGATCGCCAAGTCGTGCTGCGCGTGCTCAATCAGCACCGGCAGCGCCTCTGTACCAAACCCATTCGAACGCCAAGCGGGCAATATCGCGATCCACGCGCCGTACTCGGCTTGGCCCGCACACTGGGCCACCCCGGCAAAGCCAACCACCTCTTCACTCTGACGCACACTCAGCGCCAGCAAGCCGATGGCAAGCCGAGGGTCGTCACAGATCCGCTGGCGCAACCAAAGCGCGCACTCCTCGTGCCCCCAACTCTGCCCATCCCCCAGATAACGCATGGAGTCCGGATCGCTAAACAAGGCCACCATCGGTGCCAGATCGGACGCCTGTACAGTGCGAAGCATCAGTCGCGGTGTATGCAAACATATCGGCATGGTTTTCTCCTTAAAACCAAAACAAAAAGGCGTCGCAAAAGCGACGCCTTAAACTCAGGATGCCACTGCGACATCGAAGCGGGGACAGGCCACATGATGGGTGCCCCCCAAGGATTGCAACAGCGGTCGCTCGATACTGCACTGCTCCCCAACCGACGGACAGCGGGTGCGGAACACGCAGCCCGACGGCGGCGAGATGGGCGAAGGCAACTCGCCCTCGAGCAGGATGATCTGCTTATTGCGCTCACCCTCGGGATCCGGCTCCGGCACCGCCGACAGCAGCGCGCGGCTGTAGGGGTGCGATGGGTTGCCATACAGCTCGGCGGAACTGCCGGTTTCCACCTGGTTGCCCAGATACATCACCATGACCCGATCCGAGATGTGTTTCACTACGGACAGATCGTGAGCAATAAACACCAGTGACAGGCCCATCTCCCGCTGCAAGTCTTTGAGCAGGTTCACCACCTGCGCCTGAATGGACACATCCAGCGCCGACACCGGCTCATCGCAGATCACCAACTTAGGCCGCAGGATCAGCGCCCGGGCAATGCCAATGCGCTGGCACTGGCCACCGGAGAACTCATGCGGATAGCGGTTGATGACATTGGGCAGCAAACCGACTTTGGCCATCATAGCCCGCACTTCAGAGACGATCCGCTCTTTGTCCCATTCGGGATAGTAGTTGCGCAGCGGCTCGGCAATGATGTCGCCGACGGTCATCCGTGGGTTGAGTGAGGCCAGCGGATCCTGGAAGATCATCTGCACGTCTTTGCGCAGCGCTTTCATCGCCGCCGGATCGGCGTGATCCACTTTCTTGCCGTCAAACCACACCTCGCCTTCCGCGACCGGCACCAGGCCGATCAACGCACGGGCCAGGGTGGATTTGCCACAGCCGGACTCGCCCACCACGCCCAAGGTTTCACCGGGCTGCACATCGAAGCTCACGCCATCGACGGCTTTGAGCTGCGGCACCGGATCCCAAGGCCACTTCTGTGCTTTTTTAATGCCAAAGCGCACTTTAATGCCTTTGGCTTCGAGTAACGGTTGCGTGCTCATGCGGCCACCTCTTCAATCGACTTGTGACAGGCACGCTGACGGTTGCCGTCAAACTGCACCAAGGACGCCGGCTCGGCATGACACCGCTCGGATACGTTGCCGCACCGCGCACTGAACGGGCAGCCCGGCGGCAAGGCCATCAGGTTGGGCGGATTGCCAGGGATGGTCGGCAGCGCCGCCTCATTCCCCTCCAGACGTGGAATGGCGGACAGCAGGCCTTTGGTGTACGGGTGGCTGGGACGATAAAACACATCGTCGGTGCTGCCGTATTCCATGGTTCGGCCGGCGTACATCACCATCACCTTGTCACACAGACCGGCGACTACGCCCAGATCGTGGGTGATCATAATGATGGCGGTGCCCAGCTCGTCTTTGAGCTCATTGAGCAGCTCTAGGATCTGCGCCTGCACCGTCACGTCCAGGGCGGTAGTGGGCTCATCGGCGATCAACAACTTGGGCTCACACAGCAGCGCCATGGCGATCATCACCCGCTGGCGCATGCCGCCAGAGAATTCATGGGGGTACATATCCATGCGCTTCTCGGCTTCGGGCATTTTGACCGCTTGCAGCATCTTGACGCTGCGCTCATAAGCGGCCTTCTTGCTCATGCTCTTGTGCAGGATCAACACCTCCATCAACTGCGCGCCGACCTTCATATATGGATTTAGCGCGGTCATGGGATCCTGGAAGATCATGGCGATCTGCTCGGCGCGGATCTTATTGAGCGCCTTGCTCGGCAAGCCGAGGATCTCCTCACCGTTAAACTGGACCGAGCCCTGGGTCAGGCCGTTTTTCGCCAGCAGGCCCATGATGGCGAAGGCGGTCTGGCTCTTGCCGGAGCCGGACTCGCCGACAATGCCCAAAGTTTGGCCTGGGGCCAACTCGAAGCTGAGTTTGTCCACCGCGGTAACGTTGCCGTCCGGCGTGGTGAACTGAACATTGAGATCGGAAACTTTCAGTAAGCTCATAACGCCTCCTTTAGCGGTCTTTGGGATCCAGCGCGTCACGCAGACCGTCGCCGATGTAGTTAAAGCAGAACAGGGTCACCACCAAAAAGGCCGTCGGGAACGCCAACTGCCACAGCGCCACTTCCATGGTCATGGCGCCTTCGTTCACCAGCGCCCCCCAAGAGGTGTAGGGCTCCTGTACGCCCAGCCCTAAGAAGCTTAAGAAGGATTCAAACAGGATCATCGATGGCACCAGCAAGGAGGCGTACACCACCACAATGCCTAAGGTATTGGGCACCAAATGACGCAGGATGATGTCCTTGGTCGGCGTGCCCGCCACGATCGCCGCCTCGACAAACTCTTTCTTCTTCAGGCCCAAGGTCAGGCCACGCACGATCCGCGCCATGTCCAGCCAGGACACCGCGCCGATAGCGAGGAAGATCAGAAACAGGCTGCGACCGAAGAAGGTCATCAGCAGGATCACCAGGAACATGAACGGAAAGGAGTTGAGGATCTCCAGGGTTCGCATCATCACATTATCGGTACGGCCACCGACATAACCGGCAATGGAGCCGTACAAGGTGCCAATCAACACCGCCACGAACGCGCCGAGAATGCCGACCATAAAGGAGATCCGGCCGCCTTCCAGGGTGCGCACAAACAGATCGCGGCCGAGGAAGTCGGTGCCAAAGTAGTGGCCATTCATCAATGACGGCGCCGAGGCCATGTTGGCCCAGTCCATCTCATCGAAGGTGTACTGCGACATAAAGGGGCCGATCACCACCAACACGGCGATAAAGGCCAGTACGCACAAAGACACCACGGCGGCGCGATTGCGCAGGAAGCGGCGGCGGGCATCAGCCCAGAGGGAGCGCCCCTCCACTTCCAGCTCGCTGGCAAATGCCTCGACCGCGTCGTTATTTTGTTTTTGAGTCAGGGTTTGCATCGGTTAGCTCTCCACTCGAATACGTGGATCGATCAGGCCATAGACAATGTCGACGATGGCGGTGAACAGGATGGTCAGCGTGCCCACCAGAATGGTCAGGCCCAGCACCAGGGAGTAATCCCGGTTCAGTGCGCCGTTAACAAAGTACTGGCCAATGCCCGGAATACCGAACACGGTCTCGATCACCACTGAGCCGGTGATAATGCCGACAAAGGCCGGGCCTAAATAGGACACCACCGGCAACATGGCGGGCTTGAGCGCGTGTTTAAAGATAATGTGCTTCATCGGCAAGCCCTTGGCGTGGGCCGTGCGGATAAAGGGCGCGTTGAGCACCTCGATCATCGAGCCGCGCATGATACGGGCGATGGAGGCCATATAGAGAATGGCCATGGCAGAGACTGGCAACACCATGTACATCCAAGCCCCGTCATGCCAACCGCCCGCCGGCAACCAACCCAGCTTGACCGAGAAGATCAGCACCAGCACCGGCGCCAGCACGAACGAGGGCAAGACCACCCCCACCATCGCCAGGCTCATCACGGTGTAATCGATCCAACTGTTTTGCTTGAGCGCGGCCACCGTGCCCAGTGCGGTACCGAAGATCACCGTAAAGATGAACGCGACGACACCCAGCTTGATGGAGATGGGGAAACTCTGCGCCACCAGCTCATTCACGCTGTAATCGCGGTATTTGAAGGAAGGCCCCAGATCGCCCTGGGCCAGATCCTTGAGGTAATACAGGTACTGCTGCCACATCGGCTTATCCAGATGGTACTTGGCTTCGATATTGGCCAGGACCTCCGGCGGCAGATTAAAGTCCCCGGTGAAGGGGCTGCCCGGTGCCGACTGCATCATAAAGAATGACAGCGTCATCAAAATAAACAGCGTCGGGATCGCCATAGCGAGGCGACGCACGGAAAAACTCAACATGCCTTAACTCCTTGTGTCGTAAAACACAGACTTCCTTGGCCACGCCTCTTAATGGGCGATGATGTACATATTCTTGCTGTAGATGGTGTCTTCGACGTTGTTCATCGGATACCCGCCCACATAGGTCTTCACCAAGCGGGGCTTCACCATTTCGTAGATCGGCATGATCGGCATCTCTTCGAGGATGATCTCTTCGGCGCGGGTGTAATACTTGGCCCGCTCCTCGTCGTCCGCGATCAACCGTGACGCCGCCATCACCGCATCAAACTCTTCGTTCTCCCATTTGCCCTTGTTCTGGCCATGGGTTGAGAGCAGAATGTCCAGCATGGTGGAGGCGTCGTTGTAGTCGCCAACCCAACCGGCACGGGCCATCTCGAAGCGGCCCTGATTGCGGGTATCGAGGAAGGTTTTCCACTCCATGTTTTCCAGACGCACCCGCACACCCAGCGGCTTCCACAACTGGGAAACCACAATGGCGATCTTCTTATGGTTCTCGTTGGTGTTGTACAGCAGGTTGATCAACAAAGGACGATCAGGCCCATAGCCCGCCTCGGCCATCAAACGCTTGGCCTCCGCCATGCGCTCCTCCTGAGTCCAACTGGCGTACTCGACCTCCGGTGGGGTAAAGGCATTGACCGACTGGGGTGTCAACGTGAAGGCCGGGCGCTGACCTTGACCCACCACATAGGTGGTGATCGCTTCGCGATTCACCGCCAGTGACAGCGCTTTACGCACCCGCTTATCGTCAAACGGCGGCACCTTGGTATTGAACTCGTAGTAGTACACACCCAGATACGGGGTGATACGAATGTCATCCGGGATCTCTTTTTGCAGCGACTTAAAGTGCTCCAACGGGATCTCACTGGTGAAATCCAACTCACCGGCCTTGTAGCGGGACAGCTCGGTGTTGGCGGATTCGATCGCCATGTAAGTGACTTTATCGATAATGGTGTTGGCGTTATCCCAGTAGGTCGGGCTGCGCTTGAGAATAATGCGCTCATTCACCACCCAACGCTCCAGCGTGTAAGCGCCGTTGGTCACCATATTCTCAGCACGGGTCCAGCGATCGCCAAACTCTTCCACCACGCGTTGCGGCACCGGAAAGGTGTTCTGGTGCGCCAGCATCTTCACAAAGTAGGGTACCGGCTGCTCCAGAACGACCTCAAAGGTTCTGTCATCCACGGCACGTACCCCCAGCGTTTCCGGGGCCATCTGGCCACGAATGATCTGAGATGAGTTGGTGACCGTGGCGATCTCCTGATACCAGGCGTATTGCGAAGCGGTTTCCGGATCCACCGCACGACGAAACGCGAACACGAAGTCATGGGCGGTGACCGGATCGCCATTGGACCATTTGGCTTCCTTGCGAAGATGGAAGGTAAAGGTCCGGTTGTCCTCGCTAATGTCCCAATGGGTGGCTGCTGCCGGAATGGTGTTGCCATCGGCATCCTGCTGCACCAGCCCTTCGAACAGATCTTTGGTGACTGCTGAGCCCGGCGTGCCTTCCACTTTTTGCGGATCCAACGAGGCCGGCTCAGTACCATTGCCTTTGATCAACTCCTGCACCGGGTGCAGCTCTGTTCCTTCCGGCACCTTGGCCTGCGCCATCGGCCAAGCCGATACCAGCAACAGACTGAGCCCCACGGCTTTGATTATGGTTTTTGCCATGTACAGCGTGCTCCCTGATTGTAATGCTTGTTTTTTAAACTTCCCAGGAACCTCGATGGCTTGCGCCAAATCAGGTTAAGATGTTGTTAAATTATTATTATGCGGCGTAAAGTTCGCCAAAAATCCCTTTCAGAATAACAAAACATCAATAAGGAAACAGGTGATGTCACATCAGACTATTTTATGATTACCCCTCAACAACATTATAAAGCCCCAACAGGCAGTGAATATGACCACAGCCAGCAAGCATGTGAGCCCGATAAACTGGCAAGAACCCATTTAGGCAGTGATAGATGCAAATGCCAAAAAACAACAAACTGAGTAAGATAAGGCTAAAAAAGAACGATTTACCGCAAATAGCACGCGACTTAACGCCACACTCACATCACATGGCCCACCAAATCACCCACTCAATCAAACTGGCCCTGAAGCGTCATCACCACGCTGCGCGCTCCACCGTGCTCGCGGTGCTCACCCATATAAATCCCCTGCCAGGTGCCGGTCAATAATCGCCCCTGAGCCACCGGGATAGACAGGCTGCTTCCGAGCAAGCTGGCCTTCAGATGGGCGGGCATATCGTCGGGCCCCTCATACGTGTGACGATAATAGGGCGCCCCTTCTGGTACCGTCCGGGAAAAATGGCTTTCAAAATCCTGTCGCACGGTCGGATCGGCATTCTCATTTAAGGTCAACGACGCCGAGGTATGCTGAATAAAAAGATGCAAGAGACCCACCTGGCATCGATGCAATTCGGGCAGATGAGCCAATAGCGCCTCATCGATCAGGTGAAACCCCCGTGCTTTAGCAGGAAGGCGGACAACCCGCTGGATCCACTTCGTCATATCTCCTCCTGGATGTATTTTTGTCGCGTTCTGCTCTATAGATAACACTAAGCAAATAGAAAAAGGCACAAGGATGCGCCCTCTCATCGCCGCGTCAATGTTGGCACCATGGCTTTTACTGTGTCCGCTCTCCGGCTGTACGCCCGCGGCAGAAGCCCCCCCGACTTCAATGAGCGCCTCCGTTCGCGTCGTGGCGCCGAGCCAAGATCGGATCACCCGCCCACTGCCACTGTTTGATCCCTACAAGATCGATCTAGCCGTGGCACAATTGGGCAAAGACCTGTTTGAAGATCCCCGCTTGTCGAGCAATAACACCGTCAGTTGCGCGACCTGCCACGAAATGACCGGCTATGGCACGCAAGCGCTGGCAAACTCGCCCGGGGTTCAAGGTGTGGGGCCGCGCAACTCACCGACCGTCTTCAACGCCAGCCTCAATCCAATGCAATTTTGGGACGGTCGAGCCCTGACATTGGAGCAACAGCTCGACGGGCCCATTCACAACCCGCTGGAGATGGACAGCAGCTGGCCGCAAGTCATCGACAAGTTGCAGCAAGATCCCGTACTCTCGGAGCGATTTAACACGCTGCTGAATCAACCCATCTCAGAGCAAAGCATCAAATACGCCATCAGCTATTTTGAACAGCAATTGCTCACGCCCGATGCGCCGTTTGATCAACACCTGCGCGGTGATCATGCCCTCACCTCCGATGCCAAAGCCGGTTGGCAGCGCTTCGTCTCACTCGGTTGCGCGCAATGTCACCAAGGCATCAACCTGGGCGGCAACATCATGCAAACCTTCGGACTAACCCATCGCCACAGCGATAATCTGAGCGACATGGGCCTGCGTGAGCTCACCGGCGATGAGCGTGACACCTTAGTGTTTCGGGTTCCCAGCCTCAGAAACGTCGCCATGACCGCGCCGTACTTTCACGACGGTTCCGTCAACCGACTGCGCGATGCCGTTGAGATCATGGCCATGAGCCAACTCGGCAAATCCTTATCAGAGCAGGAGCTCGATGAGCTCGTCGCCTTCTTATCCAGCCTGACCGCCCCTCCGCCTCCTATATTGGCCCTGCTGCAATGACCTGGTACAAAGCGCTCAATCTCACCCTGGTTGTGGCACTGATCTGCGCAGCCCTCTACGTCGGCGATCAACTGCAGCGACACAAAATGCAGATGCAACTCACCCAACAGCAGATCACCGAATTACGGCAGATCCACGCCGAAAGCAATCAGATAATGAAACGGGTGACCCAGTATCAGGTCAAACCCGCTAAAAATCTCGACACCTTGTCGCATGCGGCAACGCGTCTGCAGCTGCGTGCTACCTTCTTAGCGGCGCAATATCCCGAGTTTGGCGCGACCTCACGCCTTATCAATGAATTCAGCTATCAAACCCTGCGGATCATCCGTCACCAGATCGCCTACTACAGCAGCGCCGATGCATTAATGCTGATCCTCGATGAGCAGGCAAGCCAGGCGACACCTGAGCAGGCCCGTGCCATTGCGCACCTGCGCCACGGCTATCTGGCGGAATTCGGCGCCCCGATCTCCGCCACCCAGTTAACCCCATACCTAAGCACCCTCTCTCCGATCGCCCAGGCCCTTCTGGTCGCCCATGGCGCCGTGCATCAAACAGCCCGGGAGCAACATGCCAGTGCGGTTCGCCATTTTTTGGCGCTGCCCTTGCTACAAACACTCGGCGACAGTGAGGCCCTACTCGGCAGCGAATTGCGGCAACAGCAGCTCACCGATCAGCGCCTGTTCAATCGGTTGTCCTTGGCCACCTTGCTGATGCTGCTGTGGTTCATCGCCAACCTGAGCCTGGCCTTTCGCCGCCAAAAACATCGTGCCAACACCAAAGTACGCTATTTCGATATCACCCTATTGAGCTTTACCCAGGAGTTGCAGGAGTTTCTGCACGAAACCCGGGCAAAGAGCCAGACCTCCCCCACCGACAGCTTGCCCCGCAGCGTACAGGCCGGGCTAGACCGGTTGCAGCACAGATTCACCCCGTTATTGCAGTTGGCCAATATGCCGATGCTTGAGCTGTTGCCAGCCAAAGACGGCGAGCTGGATCTTTGGCTGGAGCAATGCCTGCAATCGGTTGAGCAATCAGTTGAGCTGAACCACTGTGCGGTCTGGCTCTATTGCCGGGAGGGCACCCCTAGACGTCTGCGTGCTCAGCAAGGCCTGGTGCGCTTAGCCATCGAGGATCTCCTCCTGTCCGCCGCCCAGAGCCAAAAGCCCGAGGTGATCGTAGAGCTCAGTAAAGCCGGCGCACATCAGCTCCATATTCAGTTTGAACACCAGCAGGGGGCTTGGCCGGAGGCGCTTTTGGCAGCGCTCAAAGAACCCAGCGAAACCATGTTGTTTGGCTTGGGGTTAACCTTAGGCCCCTACCTAAGGCTGCTGCTGACGCTCAAGCAGGTGGAGTTGGCCGGTGGCGAATGCACCTTGTCCAATCATAAAGGCGGGGGGCGCGCTGAGATCTTCCTTCCGGTGACTTGGCATAAGGAGTTGGCCGAGTCACCCTCGGGGCAGCCCACTGTCGCGGTGTTGAGCGGAAAAAATGCCCAGAGTCGAGCAGTGCTGAGCTGGCTCAATCGCAGCGGCTATCCGACATTCGCGGGATCGGATCTGCACTCGGTCGCCGGCGCATTGAGCAAGCCTGATGTATCCGCGCTGATCATCGCCGAGCCACGCCAGCTCAGCAGCGAAGCCCTGCAGACGCTACGCAAACGGCATCCGTCGATCCCCTTGCTGGTTTGCGGTGACTGGCAAAATCCGGTGCTGGATCACCATCGCTGCATCAACCTGCCGCTGTATGGCGCAAAGCTACGCCAACACATAGAGCAAACCAACGCCGCCGATGAGCGGCCTCGCAGTTGGGCCTGACACCGGACTCAATTGATATAGCGGTATTGCACCCGAGCCGTGGTGCCGCAGAGCAACTCGTATGGGATGGTTTCGGCCCGATCGGCGATCTCCTCCACCGGCAGCCCTTCGCCCCACAAAACCGCATCGTCGCCAACCTGGATCGGCGCCGAGCCCACCTCAACGGTGAGCATGTCCATACTGACCCGACCCACCATGGGGTAACGCTGACCGTTGATCAATACCGGGGTGCCGGACACAGCATGACGCGGGTAACCATCGCCGTAGCCCATGGCAACCACCGCGATATGAGTATCCTGCTTAGCCCGCCACGTTTGACCGTAGCCCACCGGCTCGCCCGCTTTGACTTTACGCACGGCAAGCACCTTGGAGCGCATCGTCATCACCGGCTGCAGATCAAAGTGCTCGGCTCGCCCCCCCATCATCGGATTGGCGCCATAGAGCGCCAATCCCGGTCGGATCCAATCGCTGTGCGCCTCAGGTTGCGTGAGCGTACCCGCCGAATTACACAGCGCCTTATCACCCGGCAGACCCTGTACCAGTCGGTGAAAGAGTTCGATCTGGCGCTGAGTCTCTGGGTTGCCCGGCTCATCGGCCACCGAGAAGTGGGTCATTAAATGCGGTGGCTGGATCACATTGGCGCAATGGCTCAGACGTTGATATAAGTCGGGAAAATCCTCGGCTCTCACCCCTAGGCGGTGCATACCACTGTCGATCTTCAGCCAGATCACCACCGGCTGAGACAGGCGGGCCCGCTCGAGCAGACGCACTTGCTCGGCATCGTGGATCACCACATCCAGTTGATGCCTGGCCGCTTGCTCCAGATCGGCTTCCGCGAACACCCCCTCCATCAAGACCAAGCGGGCACGGTTGCCACTCTCCCGCAAGGCCAAGGCTTCCTCGATCCGAGCCAGGCCGAAACCATCAACGTTGTCCAGCCAGCGGGTCAAGGCAACCAGACCGTGGCCATAGGCGTTCGCCTTAACGACCGCCAATAACTTACTGTTGGGCGCGATCGCCCGCAGACGCCGCACATTGTGTTGTAAGGCACTGCGACGGATCTCAGCCACCGGGGAAAATCGCATAGCTCACTCGTCGTATTCGAAGGTATTGCCCGCGTAGTTATCAAAGCGGGAGAAGCGCCCCTGGAAGGTCAAAGGCACCTTACCGATGGGGCCGTTACGCTGCTTACCAATGATGATCTCGGCCAAGCCTTTCTCAGCATTGTCCGGATGGTAAACCTCATCCCGGTAGATGAACATGATCAGATCCGCATCCTGCTCAATGGAGCCCGACTCACGCAAGTCCGAGTTAACCGGACGTTTATCCGCCCGCTGCTCCAATGAGCGGTTCAGCTGTGACAGCGCCACCACCGGACACTGCAGCTCTTTGGCCAATGCCTTCAATGAACGCGAGATCTCAGCGATCTCCAAGGTTCGGTTCTCGGACAGTCCCGGCACCTGCATCAACTGAAGGTAGTCGATCATGATCATGGAGATCCCGCCGTATTCCCGCGCAATACGCCGAGCACGGGAGCGCACCTCGGTCGGCGTCAGGCCAGAGCCATCATCGATGTACATCTTGCCCTGCTCCATCATTAGGCCCATGGTGGAGGAAACACGTGCCCAGTCTTCGTCGTCCAGCTCACCGGTACGGATCCGGGTCTGATCGACCCGACCCAAGGACGCCAACATACGCATCATGATCTGCTCCGATGGCATCTCCAACGAGAAGATCAGCACGGGTTTGTCTTCATTCATCATCGCCTGCTCACACAGGTTCATGGCAAAGGTGGTTTTGCCCATCGACGGACGCGCCGCGACGATGATCAGATCCGACGGCTGCAGGCCCGCCGTCATCTTATCCAGATCCGAATAGCCGGTAGAGACCCCAGTCACCCCGCCACTGGATGGGTTGTTAAACAACTGCTCGATCCTATCCACCGTCTTGGTCAGAACCGCCTTGATGTCTTCCGGGCCTTCGTTGTCGTTGCCGCGGGATTCGGCGATCTTAAAGACTTTGCTCTCGGCCAGATCCAGCAACTGCGAGGAATCGCGTCCTTCTGGATTAAAACCCGCATCGGCGATCTCGTTGGCAACCTTGATCATATCCCGAGTCACTGCCCGTTCACGGACAATACCGGCGTAGGCGGTTAGGTTCGCCACACTCGGCGTGTTACGCGCGATATCAGACAAATACGGAATGCCGCCGATGGACTCCAGCTCGCCGCGCTTGTCCAATTGCTCAGAGACAGTCACCAGATCCAACGGATGACCCTGCTCCAGCAAGATCCCCATGGATTCAAAGATCAACTGGTGGCTACGGCTGTAGAAATCGCCCTTAACCACCTTTTCCGCCACCTGATCAAATAGCTCGCTGTTCAGCATCAGGCCACCCAGCACCGACTGCTCCGCTTCCAGAGAGTGAGGAGGGACCTTGAGCTGATCCACCGTCATCGCTTTCTGGCCAGATCTTTCCTGACCACGTGTTTCCGCCATGTTAATTCCGATACACTGTCGTAAAAATCGAAAGGGGTGGTGTAACCACCACCCCCTAAAAATAGAATAATCGAAGGAACGATGATGCCATTCAAGACAACTCGCCTTGCCCTTCTCGCCCTGCTCGCCGGCTCAGCCACGCAGGCCCTCGCCGACGAAGGGCAATGGCTGCCGCACCAGATCCCCCAATTAAGTCTGCAATTACAACAAGCGGGGATCGCGCTCCCAGCGGAGCAGCTGGCCGATCTGACCCAGCCACCGATGAATGCCGTGGTGGGATTAGGCTATTGTACCGCGTCCTTTGTCTCACCCAAAGGACTGGTACTGACCAATCACCACTGCGCCTATGGCGCCATTCAATTCAACAGCCATGGCGAGCACAACTACCTGGACCAAGGCTTTTTAGCCCCAAGCCAAGCCGATGAGCTCAGTGCCGGCCCCCAAGAACGGCTCTATATCACCGAAGAGGTTCGTCACGTCAGCCAAGATGTCCTCGCAGGCACGGCCCAATTGACCGATGGCTATCAACGACACCAGATCCTAGAGCGCAATCGCAAGGCCCTGATCAGCGCCTGCGAGGCCGATCCCAACTATCGCTGTAGCGTCCGCAGTTATCATGGTGGCCTTGAATATTATCTGCTGCGCCAATTGGTGATCCGCGACGTCCGCTTGGTCTACGCCCCCTCCGAGAGCATCGGCGCCTTTGGCGGCGATATCGACAACTTTGAATACCCCCGCCATGCCGGTGACTTTGCCTTTCTCCGCGCCTATGTTGCCCCCGATGGCAGCCCAGCGGCTTATCATCCGGACAATGTCCCCTATCAAAACAACGGACACCTAACCATCAGCCAGGCTGGTGTCCGGGCCGGTGACGGCGTCCTGGTGGCGGGCTATCCGGGCCGCACCAGCCGTCATCAACTATTGAGCGAACTCAGCTTTGCCGCAACCTGGCAATACCCCACCCAAGCGCAACGCTATCAAGCTCGGATCGACGCCATCGAAGCGCAAACCGATCCCGCCATCACCGTGGCCTACGCCGCGACCCGGGCAGGCTATGCCAACCGCATGAAAAAGCTCAACGGACTGCTCGACGGCTTTCGCAAAACCGACATTGAAGGCCACAAGCAGCAACGCGAAATCCAACTGACAGCCTACCTAAAGCAAAGCGACCAAACCGAATGGCTCACCGAATTACGTCGTCTGATAGCACAGGATCAACAACAGTATCAGGCTGAATTTTATCTCAACAACGCCCAGTCTGGCGCCCTCTTACAGGCCGCCTCCCGCCTATACCGTTGGGCTAAAGAGCAACAGAAACCAGACCCGCAGCGCGAGCCCGGCTATCAAGAGCGCGATCGCCAGTTATTCGTCGCCCGACTCGCTCGACTCGAGCGGCGGTTCGATCCTCGCATGGACAAGATCCTATGGCAGATGGATATCCAGGCCTATCTCAACCAAGAGCAGCGCGATCCACAGCTCGATCAGCAACTGGCACAACTGGATCTCGACAGCCTCTACCTCAATACCGAGATCCTCAGCCAGACCCAACGCTTAGCCTGGATGGCGCGCTCAGCAGCAGAGTTTGAGCAAAGCCGCGATCCCTTACTGCGCATGGCCGTCGCCCTCTATCCAGGCAACGAAACCCGTCGTAAGGCCAACAAAACCCGGCAGGGCGAGCTGGCACAGGCTCGCCCCGCGCTGATGGAAGCCATGCTGCAGTGGTATGACAGCCAGCAGCGGCCGATCTACCCCGACGCCAATGGCACCTTGCGGATCAGCTATGGTCAGGTCGATGGCTATCAAGCCGCCGACGCCCTGTATAAACAGCCCTTTACCCGGCTGGAAGGCTTGCTGGAAAAACACACCGGCCAGGCCCCATTCAACGCGCCGGACAAGGTCATCGCCGCGATCCAAGAGGGCCGAGTCGGACACTATGCCCGGGCCGATCTTAGTCAGAGCATTGAACGGCCTTGGTATTGCCGATTCTGGTCTTGCGCCCAGGCTGATCCGATCCCATTTGGCTCGGTGCCCGTTAACTTCCTTTCCAGCGCCGACACCACAGGCGGAAACTCCGGCTCACCCGTCATAAATGGACAGGGGCAACTCGTCGGCATTAATTTTGACTCCACCTATGAATCGATCACCAAAGACTGGTACTACAACCCGCAGATCACCCGCGCGATCCACGTAGATATTCGCTACATCCTCTGGATGATGAGTGAAGTGGACCAGGCAGAGAACCTGCTCGATGAGTTAACGCTGCAATAACGAAACAGCCCCAGAGTCGCGCTGCGCTCTGGGGCTGTCTCTGGCTCAAAAGGGTTGGTTCACCGCCACCACAAAGCCGCTATCCTCGTCGGAAAACGCCAGATCGACGCGAACCAACACGTTCTCCACCCAAAGGCGGACCCCCATTCCGGCCGACCAGTTAAGATCCCGATGCAACTCGCCCAAATCGAGCGCATCATTCACTCGGCCAGCGCCACCAAAAAAGGCCAGCTCATACCACGGGAAGTTATAGCGATTGATGAAAGGGATCCCAGCCTGAGGCTGCCATGTCGGAACCACCCGATATTCTGCCCCATAAAACAGCGCACTTCGATCATGAAAACGCGCACCACTGTAGCCTCGCATTCGGTCCCATCCCCCCAAGGTTGACTGAACAAACCAGGCGGGCGCCTCGCCAGGATTGTTACTGCCCCCGCTCCAAGAGGGAAGATCCGACAAATACGCGGTCAACGCTAACGCCTGCTGCCTGGCCCAGCCGGATGCACCCAGATCGAAATAATGACGATATTGCAGCTCCCACTTGGTATAGGCTGCACGTTCACTGTCTCCCCAATCTCGATGCAGCTTGACCGTGCCACGATAACCCGACGTCGGCGAGGGCAGGAAGTTACGTGCGTCATGATCCAGATGCAGCGACAACCCTTGGCTAACAAAATCCTGTGCTAGCGTATCAACGGTTCGCTTTTTATAAAAAGACTCCAGTCCTATCGTGGTCAACGCCGGCATTGGCGGCATTTGATACTCACGCTGGGACACTGGTAGCCCATCTCGGATCTCTATCTGGCGGGGACCTAGCACCGCCCCGGCCCCCATCGGCAGAATATAGCGAGCCTTACCAACGAGCTCTAGATGACGCTCCTCGGTATGCACAACATTGGCCTGATCAGAGCCATGACTGCCCGCGGGCAACTCGCCACTGATCTTACGATCGATATACAACGTCTGCTCATTAAACTGGCCCAGGAAGATCTCAGCATCGAAAAAAAGGCGACTCTGCGGCGTTAGCGTGTAGTTATACCCCCCAAAAAAACCAACATAACTGTCGTTTTCTGAGTACGCCCCGATCCCCACGATCTGAGCCTGTGGCTGGCCGATCCCCTGCAGCGAGGCCGCTGCGCCGAGTGAGATCCCCATGCTAGAGGTGGAGAATGCTAAGGGAACAGCAGCATTGCGCGACACCTTCTCTGCGGGCTCCTCCTCCGCCACCACTGGGCAAAGCAAAAACAGAGAAAGAAAAGGAATAAAGCGTCGCATAGGGGCTCCAACTAAAATCAGGCGCAAAGCATACTCGCTCAGCCAAGGGATGTCAGCGCGCACGCCGTATTGATTCAGTTCGAATTCAGTGTAAAAAAGCGGCACAAATCGCACCCGACTTACATGGTATTCGTCCCTGTATAGCTCAACATAAAGCCCCTCTCGACAACATTTCCCAATGCTCAACCGCTGATTTGTAGGCCGTAGAATGAGAGAACTCTCCCCACAAACCCGCCGTCCTGCTTTGTCCCATAACTCACTCAGCGAGCAGCCGACTCGTTGACACAACGCTGGCCGATGAACGACTCACACATGACTCTCGCCACATCATCAGGCGCTCAACCCACACCACCATGATGTGCCGGAAGCACCGATGCCGTAGTGCCGTGGGTAGCAAAGCACGACTGGCGCACTCTGCTTCATATCGGTCACTCTTGATATAAGCGGTTTAGGTGGGATCACAACGCCTTACCCCCAGCAATCGAGTAGGAGGGGGCCTTGCGGCCCCCGTCCTCTCACACCACCGGGCATACGGTTCCGTACCACGGCGGTTCAAGTTAAACCTTTGAGCCGCTGATAATGACCCAGCAGCGATATCAGTCCTA